>JAJDOJ010000250.1 GCA_022340215.1 Gammaproteobacteria bacterium | reverse complement strand
GCGCCTTGATGACGAACGATCCCGGCGCTGCGCTGTCCCTGCTTTGCTTGGGCACCGGTCTTGGGCTTCCTGCCCAAGCCGTTCACTGCTTCGCAGTTCACCCGGCGCAATCTGGTATGCCATTTTCCGGCAATCGCCTTACGATTCTAGAGGCGACAGGAAACGGACTGGCGGCTTCCCCGCAACGGGCCGAGGAACGAGACCCACGAATCACTCCTGGTCCCAACGCTCCTCGGGGGCGTAAGTCGCCAGTTCCAGCGCACCGTCGGCGCCGGCGAACAGGGGATCGTCGACCGAAGAGATGCGACACTCCGCGTACTCGCGCACCGCCTCCTGCAGGTAATCCTCGATACCGGCGATCTGACTGCCGCCGCCGGCCAGGACAATGTTGCCGCGCACCCGCTCCTGGAATTCGGGATCGTAGCGGCCAATCATGTCGAGCAGGGTCTCCGCAATGGGCGCCATGATCGACTCGCAAGCGCGGCGCATCTCTTCGGTGATGTCGTGACTCATCATGCGGCCCTTCACGGGCACCTCCACGACCACCTTCCTGCGCGCAGCGCCGACCATTCCATACTGTTCCTTGAAGCGGCGCACGAGGTTCAGGGTGAAATCCGAGTCGGGGTAGTTCTCCTTGAGCGCGCTCAACAGTGCATCGTCCACCGAGTCCCCAGCCGTCAGGAGGCTACGCTGATCGTCGTGCGCGGGCTCCGTTCCGTGCATGATGCAGAAGTCCACGGTGCCGGCGCCGATATCCACGACCATGGCGTTGTCCAGCATTCCCAGACCGAAGGCAACGGAGAAGGGCTCCGAGACCAGGATCAGTTTGTCGGTGAACTGCGAAATGGCGTCACGGATCGCGTCGCGGTTGACCTTGAGCGCCTCGGCCGGGATGCCAACCGCCACGTGGATCTTCTGGCCCGGGACGGCGCCCGCCAGTTCGACCAGGTGTCCTGCCAGTTCCCGTACGGCGTCCTCCTCGCGCTCGGTGGTGTCCTTGATGACACCTGCGGCCAGGGGGCGGACCAGGTCCAGCGACAACCGGTGCTCCAGTGCATCCGCCCCAAAAAGCACGGGCCGCCCGAGCATCTTCTGTGCCACGAAATCCTTCGGCCAGCCGACGTAACTCTCCACGAGTTCGCGGTTGCCGTTGGCGGCGGAAACAGCGGAACGGGAAGTCCCCAGATCGATACCCACGCACAGCACTTCACTCGTCCTGGTTTGCGACGTACTCCTCTTACGACCTCTTGGTGCCATTTGTCGTTGCTCCTCGTTTCAGCAGGAATCGCCCGATGTCGCAGCAGAGTATTGCACACTCGGGCAGCTACGGTAACGGATGTCCGGACGCCCTTTCGCTCCCCTTTACGTCGATGGTCACCAGTTTTCTGCCCCACGGTCCGTCGGCGAACAAGCCCGGAGAAATATCGATGTCGCGGATGCCGTCAAGCGGATAGTGCGCCAGCACCAGGGCCATCCGGCGCTCCTCAGACCGCATGGGCATCGTCGTAGAACTCCAGTGAGACGTTTTCGGCCAGGAGCTGCGCGACACGGTCGGCCGGCACGGGCCGGCTGAACAGGAACCCCTGCATCTCGTCACACCCGCTCGCCCTCAGAAAGCCGAGCTGGGCCTCGGTTTCGACACCCTCGGCGATCACCTTCAGACGCAGGCTGCGACCCATCGCAATAATCGCCTCGGCGATAGCCTCGTCGTCCGAGTCGCGGGGGATGTCCTTCACGAAGGAGCGATCGATCTTGAGCGTGTCGATCGGCAGGTGCTTCAGGCGGTGCAGGGACGAATACCCGGTACCGAAATCGTCGATGGCCAGGGTGTCGCCGAGCCCCTTCATGCGTCCGAGCGCTTCGAGGCTGCCTTCGGCGATCTGCAGCGTGCTTTCCGTGACTTCGAGACCGAGCAGGATGTCGCCCGGTTGGAGCTTGATTTCCTCGATAATGGCGACGATTCTGTCCAGGCTGCTCTGGCTGCGGAACTGTCTGCCGGAAAGATTGACTCCGACGCGCAACGACGACAGACCCGCGTCGCGCCACTTGCGGGCGTCCGCACCGGCCCTGCGCAGCACCCATTCGCCGATGAGATCGATCAGCGCGGTCTTCTCCGCCACCGGGATAAACCCGGCGGGCGGCAGCAGGCCCTTGGTCGGATGCTGCCAGCGGATGAGGGCCTCTACCCCGGTGATATGCCCGTCGAACAGGGAGACCTGTGGCTGATAGTGCAGGACGAACTCACCGCGTGCTAGTGCGGCCCTCAGACCGCGCTCGATGGATAGATGCGCATGGGCCTTTTCGGTGAGATCGGAGGTATAGAAACGGTAGTTCTGCCTGCCGCGCTCCTTGGCGTGGTACATGGCGGCATCGGCCGTCTTCAGCAGATCGGCGTGATTGTCGCCGTCATCGGGAAACAGGCTGATCCCGATACTGGTCGAGGTGACGATTTCCTGTTCCCCGAGTCGCACGGGCGTCGACACCGCCTTCAGGATCTTCTCCGCCATCACGGCGGCATCCGCGGAACGCTTGATCTCGGCCAGAACGATGACGAATTCGTCACCCCCGAGCCTGGCCACGGTGTCCTCGGCGCGCACGCTGCCCTTGATGCGTTCGGCGATGGTTCGCAGCAGCTTGTCCCCGTGCGAGTGCCCCATGGTGTCGTTGATGAGCTTGAAGCGATCCAGGTCCAGAAACAGGAGGGCCGCTTTGTAGCCGTTGCGCCTGGCCAGTGCCAGTGTCTGGTCGAGCTTGGCGTCGAGCGACAGCCGATTGGGCAATCCGGTCAGGGCGTCGTGATGCGCGAGATGGTCCAGCCGCTGTTCCGACTCCTTCAAGGCGCTGATATCCGAGAAGATCGCGATGTAGTTGGACAGGCGGCCGCTGTCGTCGGTGACCAGGCTGACGCTCTGCCATGCCGGATACCTTTCGCCGTTCTTGCGCCGGTTCCAGATCTCGCCGCGCCACTGGCGGGTGCGGTTGAGCGTCCGCCACATGCGGGTATAGAACGCGCTGTCGTGCTGGCCGGACTGGAGCAGGCTGGGATTTCGTCCCACCACCTCGTCGGCGCTGTATCCGGTGATCTCGGTAAACGCCCGGTTGACGGCCACGATTTGGCGCCCGGCATCGGCGACGACGATGCCCTGGTCGGTGTTCTCGAACACGGTCGCCGCCTGTCGTAACCTTTCCTCGGCGCGGTGCCGTTCCGTGACGTCGCGAAAGCTCGCGACCGCACCCGCCACCTTGCCGTCGAGAGACACCGGACTGCAGCGGCACTCGACGTCGAAGGACAGGCCGTCGTGCCGCCACATCACCCCGTCGTCCAGCCTCACGGGCCTGCCCTGCTGAATGGCCTCCTCCAGGTATCGTGTCACGGCTTCCGTTTCCGTTCCCTCGTGTGGGGTGTGCAGGACGATGTCTCCAATCTTCCGACCGACCAGCTCGGCTCCCTTCCCGAAACCCAGCAGACCCAGGGCGGCCGAATTGACGAACGTGCAGAGACCCTCCCGGTCCACCCCGAAAACCCCGTCGTCCACCGAATCCAGCAGCAGCCTGATGCGGGATTCACTCTCGGACAGGGCCTTCTGCACCTGCCGACGCCTCGCGTCGACCGTGAGCAGGACGGCAAGTCCCGTCGCCAGCAACACGCAAACAACGGCGAGTACGGTGACGATGTTTTCGATCGAATACAGCGATCGGTAAACTTCCCGGGCATCCACCTCCGTAGCGATCCCGATGCCGAGCTCCGAATCGAATACCCAGGTGCCGACCACCTCGACGCCGCGATAGGTATCCCGCACTTCGTCCCCGATCCACCAGACCATCCACGCCAGCAGGACGACCGATGCCATCGCAGCGAGGATCGGAATGTGGTGGGAGCGGACCTTCATTTCGCTTGCCTGCCTGGATCGACCGGACGGACTTGGTTCATGGCCAGGCGTGATGCGCCCCGCACCCGACACGAGTCCGCTCCGTGCCCTGCCGTCTCGATCTCGGCACACCGAACATGGCGGTTTCTCACTCTCTCAACCTCAGCACCAGGGTCCCTTCGCCAACTCGAACGTCCTCGATGCCGTCCGAGAACGCCTTCCAGAACCCCGGGGAGGCCCCGAATTCCCGGACCAGGTCAATGTTCTTCAGGCCACCCAGCCAGGCATTGGGCAAGGGAACCCCCATTATCGATACCCCGCGCAGCTTCACGATGGCCCGGTCGTTCAGGTAGGCAAATTCCGCACCGGCACGCACCCGCAGGGTCTTGCCGCCGAGGACGGGGAAGTCTTCATCCAGCGGCAGAAGGATCCTCGCGCTGACCAGATCCTCGGAGAGATCGATTGCAACACGCCGCGCCAGGTCCGTGTTGTGGGCCAGCATGGCGTTCAGTTCACGCTCGGTGAAGGCGACTTCACGCTTCGCCCCCAGCTCACTGTAGGGCTCCGGCGCCAGCGGCTCACCGCCTTGCCCCGCCAACCCGCCGTCGTTCCGTGGCGCGGCCGCGCCCTGCAGCCGGTCCAGCTTCTCCTCCAGCGTCCGCTGCTCGTCCGGATACAGCGACACCGGACGAAACTCGGACTGGAACAGGCCCGATTGAAGCGCCCAGACCGTGATCCCGACCGTGACGACGACGGCGGCTGCGACGAATGCCGCTATGTGCCACCAACCGAATCGCCTGGCGACGGGCGCCGATTCGTTCGAATTTTCGGAGACTTCCCCGTCGGATCGCTGCATGCCGCTGTGCGGCCTCCCGTGTTCGTTCCGTACCCTTGTGATTGTAGCGAAGGTAGTGTAGGTTCACAGAAAAGGTAGTGTAGGTTCACAGAAGATGGGCCGTTTTCGTTACACGAGATCGCGGTTTCGCGCCATTGAGACCCGGAACGGCCCCGGATAACTGACTGACCCGATAACGATACATTTGCCAGTCAGGGACGATGGTCCGGCTCACCGGATTGCATCATGGGTGGTGGGGAGGTTGATCATCCGTTCCCAACTCACAGAGGACCTAAAGGGGCTCGGTTCCCGTTCTTACGGTCCAGGAGGTAGCTCGAATGAAAATGTACGCGTGTATCAAAAGTCAGTGTGACAAGAACGTCGCATTAAGATGCGCCTCCCTGCTAGTCTGGCTGGCGATGTCCATCGCCGTCGTGGTGCTATTCGTGCTCGACAGCGGGGGCATCATCTCCTGGGTCAACCAAAATCCCGCCGTCAATCTGCCTATCCTGTTCTTTTCCACACTGGCATACGTGAGCGTGGGTTTCTGGTTTCTGAAACTGAACTCCTGCAATTCGTCGGAGATTCAGGGGCCGAAAGTCTCTACTAAATAGAGCATACGACCCCGGAGCGACGCGGACGGGGCCGGCGCAGATCCGCACATCGTTCACGCTCTCGCCGCGGGGTGCTCACCGGAAGTCCGGCCATACCCTAAAACCGGGGAAAGCCTGGCGAACCGGCCTATGGGTACGATGACGACATGCACTTGCGCCCGGTTCGGTCCTGGACTGCAGGATTGACATCCGGTTTCGACCAAGGGGCTCGCCGGGCGCCGATCAAGGGAAGAGGAGCGAGAACAGTGAACAGATCGGCAGCGATTTCACTCATCTTGCTGGTGGGGGCAGGTACCGACAACGGTATCCTGTTCGACAGGGTCGATGCCGCCGGCTTCGGTCCGATGAACATGATGAACCCCTCCCGGTGGTTCGGCGGGGGGAATCGCGACGACGACTACTACGGCGCGGGTTACGGTGAAGTCCCTTACGGCGCACCGGGTTACTGGGCGCCAGGTTACGGCCACCCCCCAGCGTATGGGGGTTACGGGGCACCACTGGCTCCCGGCGGGTATCCCCCCGTTTATCAGACACCTCCGCCGGTACCCGCACAGGCGGCACCGGCCGAGGATCCTTCGGCCGCCCGCATCAAGGAACTGGAGGAAAGGATCCGCCAGCTCGAGTCGAGCCAGTCGGCGCCACCATCGTACCCGCAATCCGCCCAGCCCTACGCGCCTGCGGGGCAGGCCCAGCCCTACGCGCCTGCAGGGCAGGCCTGGTCACCGCAGGGTTCCGAACCGTATCCCCCGGCGGAGGAGCCATCGTGGTCGCCGCAGGGATCCGAACCGTATCCCCCGGCGGAGCCATCGTGGTCGCCTCAGGGTTCCGATCCGTATACTTCAGCGGAACCGTCATGGTCGCCACAGGGTACGGACCCATATCCATCGGGGCAGGACTGGTCACCCCAGGGTACCGATCCGTATTCCCCGGCGGGGCAACCCTACCTCCTGCAAAAGGAATCCGCGGGTGCGGGGGGGTTCCAACCCTCGTCACCCTACCCGTCCTACGGGCCGGATTGATCCCGACAGGAACGGACAATCCCGTTCGGCGAGGCGGAGACCCGGGCGACACGAATGAAACGGCGCCACCTCAGGCCGCCGCCTGCGTCATGCCGACGAACACGAGCTCCCCGCCTTCGGCGTCGACCCTGACGGTGTCGCCCGGCCCGTACTTGCCGGCAAGGATGTCCTGGGCCAGCGGGTTTTCCAGTTGCTGCTGAATCGCGCGCTTCAGGGGTCGCGCGCCGTAGACCGGATCGAAGCCGGCCTCGCCCAGCAGATCGAGTGCCGCGTCTGTGACCTCGAGCGCCATATCGCGTTCGACCAGCCGCCTGCCGAGGTACTCGATCTGTATCCCGGTGATCGCGCGGATCTGCTCGCGCCCCAGGGGATGAAACACGACCGCCTCGTCGACGCGGTTGATGAACTCCGGCCTGAAGTGTTGTCCGACGATCTCCATCACGGCGGACTTCATCCGATCGTAGTGCTCCTCGCCCGCCATCTCCTGAATGACCTGTGAACCCAGGTTGGAGGTCATGACGATGACCGTATTGCGGAAGTCCACCGTGCGCCCGTGCCCGTCGGTCAGGCGGCCGTCCTCCAGCACCTGCAGGAGCACGTTGAACACGTCGGGGTGGGCCTTCTCGACCTCATCCAGCAGGATCACCGAGTAGGGCTTGCGGCGCACGGCCTCGGTCAGGTAGCCGCCCTCTTCGTACCCCACGTAGCCGGGCGGCGCGCCGATGAGTCGCGCGACCGAGTGTTTCTCCATGAACTCCGACATGTCGATCCGGACCATCGCCGCCTCGGTGTCGAACAGAAACGCTGCCAGCGCCTTGGTCAGTTCGGTCTTGCCGACACCGGTGGGACCAAGAAACAGGAACGAACCGTTGGGTCGATCGGGATCGGCCAGACCCGCACGGGAACGGCGGATGGCGTTCGCGACCGCCGCGACCGCCTCGTCCTGACCGACCACGCGCTTCTTCAGGGCCTCTTCCATGCGCAGGAGCTTCTCGCGTTCGCCCTCAAGCATCTTCGAGACCGGGATTCCGGTCCATTGGGATACCACCTCGGCGATCTCCTCGTCGGTCACCTTGTTGCGCACCAGCGTGGTCTCGTGCCGCTCGGCCTCGGAGGCCGCCGCGAGTTGCCGTTCGAGTTCGGGGATGCGTCCGTACTGCAGCTCCGACATGCGGGTCAGGTCGCCGGCCCGGTGCGCTGTCTCCAACTCAAGCCGGGCGCGCTCCAACTCTTCCTTGATATGGGTCGCGCCCTGCAGCGCCGACTTCTCGGCCTTCCAGATCTCCTCGAGATCCGAGTATTCCTTCTCCAGTCTCCCGATCTCCTCGTCCAGTGCCTCCAGACGCCGTTTCGAGGCCTCGTCGGTGTCTTTCTTCAGGGCCTCACGCTCGATCTTCAACTGGATCAGACGCCGGTCCAGCTTGTCCATGGACTCGGGTTTCGAGTCGATCTCCATCCGTATGCGCGAGGCCGCCTCGTCGACCAGGTCGATGGCCTTGTCCGGCAACTGCCTGTCTGTGATGTAGCGGTGTGACAGCGTCGCCGCCGAGACGATCGCCGGATCGGTGATCTCCACCCCGTGGTGCACCTCGTAACGCTCCTTGAGCCCTCGCAGGATGGCGATGGTGTCCTCGACCGTGGGTTCCTCCACCAGCACCTTCTGGAAGCGTCGCTCCAGGGCCGCGTCCTTCTCGATGTTCTGGCGGTACTCGTCCAGGGTGGTGGCGCCGATACAGTGCAGCTCGCCGCGCGCCAGCGCAGGCTTCAGCATGTTGCCCGCGTCCATCGCACCCTCGGCCTTGCCGGCACCCACCATGGTGTGAATCTCGTCGATGAACAGGATGATCTGTCCTTCCTGTTTGGCCAGGTCGTTTAACACCGCCTTGAGGCGTTCCTCGAACTCGCCGCGGAACTTCGCACCCGCGATCAGGGCCCCCATGTCCAGGGAGAGGACGCGTTTGCCCTTGAGACCCTCGGGCACCTCCCCCTTGATGATGCGCTGCGCCAGGCCTTCGACGATCGCCGTCTTGCCGACGCCGGGTTCACCGATCAACACGGGGTTGTTCTTCGTCCGACGCTGCAGCACCTGGATCGAGCGGCGGATCTCGTCGTCGCGGCCGATGACGGGGTCGAGCTTGCCCTGCTCGGCGCGCTCGGTCAGATCGACGGTGTATTTCTCCAGCGCCTGACGCTGTTCCTCGGCGTTGGGGTCGTTGACGGATTCGCCGCCGCGTATCGAGTCGATCGCCTTTTCGACCGCGCCCCGGCTCGCTCCGGCCTGGCGCAGCAATTCGCCGAGCCGGCCCTTGTCCTCGATCGCAGCCAGCGCGAACAGCTCACTGGAAATGTACTGGTCGTTGCGCTGTTGCGCGAGTTTGTCGGTGACGTTCAGGAGATTGCCCAGTTCATTGGAAAGGTGTACCTCGCCCCCTGCCCCCTGTACCTGAGGCAGTCGGTCCAAGGCCTCGCCGAGCCCCGATCTCAGCTTGTTGACGTTGACGTCCGCCTGGGTCAACAGGTGGCGCACCGCCCCCCCCTGCTGGTCGAGCAGTGCGATCATCAGGTGCAAAGGCTCGATGAACTGGTGGTCCCGACCCACCGCCAGGGACTGCGCGTCCTGCAGCGCCATCTGGAACTTGCTCGTCAGTTTGTCCATTCGCATGTTGAGTTACCCCCGAGAATAAAAATCCGAATATCGATTGAATGGCGCCTGGCGCGGCCAATTTCAAGCAGAAGTGGTGGATTTTCTGCCGAATCCGTGCCTCTCGCGACCCGGTCAGGGTGTCCCCTGCAACCAGATCAGGGCGGCCATGCGTCCCGTGGTCCCGTCGCGCCGGTAGGAGAAAAATCGCACCGGATCGGAAAAGGTGCACCAGCCTCCTCCGTAGACCTCTCGCACACCGGCCCGCCGCAGCCTGCGTCGCGCCAGTGCGTAGATGTCCGCCTTCCAGCGCACACCGGAGACCGCCCTGAACGCGGTCTCGCTGGCCGGGTCGGCATCGACGAATACCCGGACCACCTCTTCGCCAACCTCAAAGTTCCCAGGTCCGATCGCGGGTCCCAGCCAGGCGAGGATCTCCCCTTCGGGGACGCGCATCGACACGACGGTTGTCTCGAGCACACCGGCGCCGAGACCGCGCCAGCCCGCGTGTGCCGCTGCCACCCGTTCCCCGGCGCGGTCGCAGAACAGGACCGGCAGACAGTCGGCCGTCATCACCGCGCAAACCACGCCGCTCGCATCCGTCACGGCCGCGTCCGCCTCCACGGGGGTCCCCGAAACAGCCCCGGCCGCGACCACGCGCGCCCCGTGCACCTGGTTCAACCAGTAGGGACCGGCGGGCAGTTCGAGCGCCCCGCGGAGCCGGTGCCGGTTCGCGTCCACGCTCTGCGGATCATCTCCCACATGGGCAGCAAGATTCATCGAAGTATAGGGCCCCCCGCTGACGCCCCCTGCCCGCGTGGTAAACACGGCACGCACCGCGAGCGGGGCCGGCCAGTTGGGTTCGATCCAGTCGGTCACGCCCCCCGCTCCCGAAGATCCTCCTCGAGCCGCTCGATCAGTAATCGCATGTCTGCTCGCACTGGCGCAGTCCACGCCATCCTTTCCCCGGTGGCCGGGTGGACCAGACCCAGCCGGGCCGCATGCAGCGCCTGGCGGCGAAAAGTGCACAACGCCTCGACCAGTTCCGCGGATGCCCCGGCCGGCAGGGCGGGCCGACCGCCGTAGACCGGATCGCCGGTGACAGGGTGTCGGATGTGCGCCATATGAACCCGAATCTGGTGCGTACGACCGGTTTCCAGGCGGACCTCGAGCAGCGTATGGGCGCGAAACCGCCGCGCGACCCGATAGTGTGTGATCGCCGGTCTGCCCCGGGGCACCACCGCCATGCGCGTGCGATGCACCGGATGGCGCCCGATTTCGCCCTCCACCGTACCGCCGGAAACGAGTGCGCCGCGGACCAGGGCGAGGTACTCGCGCCTGACCGAGCGTGCCTGCAACTGCGACACGAGCGCGGTGTGCGCGGGTATGCTTCTCGCGACCACCATCAGGCCGCTCGTATCCCGGTCCAGACGGTGCACGATTCCGGCCCGCGGCACGCCCTCGAGTTCCGGCGCGTGGTGGAGCAGGGCGTTGAGCAGGGTTCCCGACGGATGACCGGCGCCGGGGTGGACCACACGCCCGGGTGGCTTGTCGATCACGATGATCTCCGCGTCCTCGTAGACGATCTCCAGATCGATAGGTTCCGGGGCATGCACGACCTCGCGCTCGGGTTCGAGACGGATCGTCAGCCTCTCGCCTCCCGCTACCCGGTCTCTCGCTCGCGGCACCATGCCGTCGAGGCGTACCTGCCCCTGCCTGATCCATCGCTGCAGCCGGCTTCGGGAGTACTGTGGACAGAGCCTCGCGAGCGCCGCGTCCAGCCGCATCCCGCCCGCCTCGGGCGGCAGACGGGCCTCGAATCTCCGAACGTCGCTGGCTCCCTGCCGGCACCCGCCGTCTGGTCGGGCGTCATCCGCGGGGACTTCACGCTGCGTTTTCATCGCCGCTCAACCACGCCAGGGCCCCGCCGGCGCGCCGCACCGGACCGACAGTATGAAATCTATAACGAAAACCATAATAATAGGCTCCGGCTCAAGGCTTCGATCGGCGCGAATGCACCACTCATCCACAAAAACGCGGCTACGGGGACTGGCGATCGCTGCCATCCTGCTTACCCTGCCCACGGGATGCTCGACCATCAAGAACCTTTGGACGGAAACCGACCCGACCAAGGGCTGGTCCGCGGGCAAGCTCTACAACGAGGCCAAGAGCGAACTGGATGACGGAAACTACAACAACGCGATCGATCTGTTCGAGACGCTCGAGGCGCGTTACCCGTTTGGCCGTTTCGCACAGCAGGCCCAGCTCGAAACCGCCTACGCCTACTACAAGGCGGAAGAGCCGGATTCGGCCATCGCGGCGGCCGACCGTTTCATCAAGCTGCACCCACAGAACCCCAACATCGACTATGCGTACTATCTCAGGGGGTTGGCGAATTTTAACCGCGGCCAGACCTTCCTGACACCGTTCTACGGTCGTGATCCCGCGAGCAAGGATCCCGTCCCGCTGCGCGACGCGTTCGAGGACTTCGGACACATCGTAAAGAACTATCCTTCGAGCCAATACGCTGCAGACTCACGCGACCGGATGGTGTTCCTGCGTAACGAACTGGCCGAGCACGAACTGAAGATCGCGGACTTCTACATGCGCCGCGGCGCCTACGTCGCGGCGGCGAATCGCTGCAAGAATCTGATCGAAAACTACCAGGGAGCGGAGTCCGTCCCGGACGCCCTGGTCATGATGGTACAGGCCTATCGGGCCCTGGATCTCGACGAGGCCGCACGAGACGCCATGCAGGTCCTGCAGGCCAACTATCCGGAACTCGCGCGGGACACGGAACGCAGGCGCGAGGGTTTCTTCGAGAGACTCTTCTGAACCGACGCCGAATTCTGCCGATTCGCGGCGACCTATCCACCATCCGACAGGTCCATTTGAGGACCGGGGAAAGACGCTATGTGGGATTTCTTCGAGACCGTCCGACACCGACACTCGATCCGGCACTACCAGAAGGACATGCCGGTCGAACCGGAGAAGCTGCATGCCCTGCTGGAAATGGCGGTGGCCGCGCCCTCGGCGGGGGACCTCCAGTCCTACCGCATCGTCGTCGTTCTCGATCCCGAGCTGCGCCGGGCTCTCAGTAAGACGGCCAATGGACAGGACTTCATCTCGGACGCGCCGGTCTGTCTGGTGTTCTGCAGCGACGCCGAGCGATCGGAACAGACCTTCGGGTTCCGGGGGAGGCAACTCTTTGCGCTGCAGGATGCAACCATCGCCGCCTCCTATGTACAACTGGCCGCCGTCGCCGCCGGTCTCGGCACGACCTGGGTCGGCGATTTCGACGATGCGGCGGTTTCGGCCACACTGGGGCTCGAATCGGGGATGACCCCTCTGGCATTGATAAGTCTCGGTTATGCGGCCGAGACGCCCGAGGACACGCCGCGACGGCCGCTGGACGAGGTCGTGAGCTACCGCCGCTGATTCAGCCGCGTCCCGCGACCACGTAACCTGACGTCAGGCTCGTGAAATCTCCGTGACCGTAGCAGAACCGCGGTGACCGATCCGCCAGTTTTTCCAGCGACCGGCGCAATCGCACCAGGTTGGCCGTCTTCCAGCCAACCCCGCGGTTTCTGATCTTCCCCTTGTCGAAGTCGATCAGGTAGGTTCGCCCGGCCCCGTCCAGCAGGATGTTGTGGGCGTTGAGGTCGGCGTGATACACGCCCCGGTCGTGAAACAGGCGGATGCAGCCGCCAATCCGCCGCCAGCCTGCCTCCGGCAACCGAGCGTCCGTGAGCCGATCGGCCAGGCTGCGAACGCCGGGCAGTGCACGGGTCACGAGGTCCGCCCGGTAGAAACAACCCGAGCGCAGTACCCGTGCAGCCACCGGGCGGGGAACCGGAAGACCGTCCGAGACCAGGGTCGCCAGCAACCGCCACTCCCTGAACGCACGCGTGGCATCGATTCCGGCCCACAGATAGCGATCGGCGAGCAGCGCCTCGATCGCGCCACCGCGGCGATAGTGCCTGAGGACGAAGTCCCCTTCGTCGTGCGATACGAACCAGGCCTGGCCGCGTCCGCCGGAGATGGCCGTTCGTTCGATGCCGCGCTCGAACAACGCGGGCCGGCGGCCGTCCCAGCTTTCACGGTCGAACAGGACCCACTCGTATTCACCATGCTGGACCACCTCACGCACAGGACCGGCCCCCCGTCCGATTCGCGTTACGGGAGCCCCGGTGTCGCGGTTCTGGAACCAAGGCGATTTCTGTCAAATGACATACCATTGCCCGGCGACGATACACCATCGGCCGATTCACCCGGTCAGGAACGCCCCGGTATCGTCTGAGAGAAGAACCTATAATGGCGCCCATGAAGATTCTGGTGCGGATCCCCAACTGGCTCGGAGACATCGTCATGGCGAGCCAGTTCGTCGATCGCGTGGCCCAGATCTACCCCGGCTCCACTACCGATGTCATCGTCAAGGACGAGTATGGCGAGATCACCCGTCTCGCACCCTCGATCTCGCACATCTATCCGTTCGACAGGAATCGCTACCGGGGCCTGTGGGGGCAGTACCGATTCGGACGCGAGATCGCGCGACGCCAGCGCTACGATATCTTCTTCTGCCTGCCGACCAGCTTCTCCTCGGCGGTCATCGGTTACGCGACCGGCGCGCGGCGCCGGGTGGGCTACCGCTACGAGCTGCGGTCTTTCCTTCTGACCGATAATTACCCGCTACCGACGCGAGTCCATCGGGTACAGAAATTCAATCTCCTGCTGTCGCGTTTTTCAGGCAGGGAGATCCCGCCGCCCGAAGCGATCTCGTTCAACCGCCCCCCGACGCGACCGGAAACCGTCGATCCCGTCCTGTCCGCCCCCTACATCGTCGCGGCCTTCAATTCCGAGGCGCAGTCCCGCACCCTGCCCCAGGACAAATCCGCCGGACTGCTGCGGGATCTCGCCGCGGGGTTCGCGGAGACCCTCGTCGTAACGGGAAAGCCCACGGACCGCGAACGTCTGACATCGGCCATCGGGCAGATCCCCGAACGGGACCGTATTCTCAACCTCGCCGGGATCACAACCCTCGATCAACTCGTCGTGCTGCTCGCCTGGGCCAGGGTGGTCGTCACCACCGACTCGGGCCCCGCGCACCTCGGCAACGCGATGGGGGCACCGACCGTCGTGCTCATGGGGGCCGGCGACGAACGCGAGACCGCACCCTACAATGGGGCCCGCCGGCGCCTGATCCGGGTCCCGGGACTCGACTGCGCTCCTTGCGTCAAGAACACCTGCCGGTTCGGCACCCCGTCCTGTCTGACGAGACTGGACAACGACGAAATCCTCGCCGCGGTCGAGTCCCTGCTCGACGAGACCTGAACCAACCTGCAAAGCCGATCGTGCATCTCCGAAAACGCATACTGGTCACCGGCGGTGCCGGGTTTCTGGGCACCCATCTCTGTGAACGTCTCCTTCGCGAAGGCAACGACGTCCTCTGTGTGGACAACTACTTCACCGGCACTCGGGACAACATCATCCACCTGCTCGACGATCCCCACTTCGAGCCGATGCGTCACGACGTGACGTTTCCGCTCTATATCGAGGTGGACGAGATCTACAACCTCGCCTGTCCCGCCTCGCCCATTCACTATCGGCACGACCCGGTGCAGACGACCAAGACCAGCGTGCATGGCGCGATCAACATGCTCGGCCTGGCCAAGCGGATCCGCGCAAAAATCCTGCAGGCCTCGACCAGCGAGGTCTACGGCGACCCGGAGATGCACCCGCAGCCGGAGCATTACTGGGGGCACGTCAATCCGATCGGGACGCGTTCATGTTACGACGAAGGCAAGCGTTGTGCCGAGACCCTGTTCTTCGACTACTATCGCCAGCACAGACTCAGGATCAAGGTGGCGCGGATCTTCAACACCTACGGTCCGCTCATGCACCCCAACGACGGCAGGGTGGTCTCGAACTTTATCGTCCAGGCACTGAAGGGCGAGCCGATCACCCTGTACGGGGACGGTTCCCAGACCCGCTCGTTCTGCTATGTGGACGACATGATCGATGGCTTCGTGCGTCTGATGGATTCGGTCAACGAGACAACCGGCCCGATCAACCTCGGCAACCCGGGAGAATTCAGTATCCGCGAGCTGGCGGAGACCATCGTCGAGATGACCGGATCGGGATCCAGGCTGGTTTTCCGGGAACTGCCGGCGGACGATCCGAGGCAGCGCCGGCCGGACATCACGGCAGCCCGTGAACAGCTCGGCTGGGCGCCGACCACCCCGCTCGAGGAAGGCCTGGGCAAGACCATCACGTACTTCGAGCAACTGCTGGCGCGATCGTGAGGATCCTCGAACTGTGCCTGTCGCGGGATCTGGGCGGTCTGGAATTGTATTGTGAACGCTGCTGTCGAATGCTGTCCGAATCGGACGAGGTCCATGCGACCCTGAATCTCCAAGGCCGGCTGGCCGAGCGCCTGCGAGACGCCGGTTTGACCACCTCGTATCTCGGCCACGGGTTCAAACCCCTGCCCGGGATACGCGCCCGGAAACTCGCACGGATCATCGACGAGAACGAGATCGATCTCGTTCACCTGCACTGGGGCGACGATCTGCCCCTGGCATCGATCGCCAAGCGCCTATCCGGAACCGAACCGGCCCTGGTCTACACCCGCCAGATGCAGATCGCCCGGCCGAAGAAGGATCTCTATCATCGCCTCGTCTACGATCAGATGGATCTCATGCTGACCATCACGCGCAAGCTGGAGCGGTCCGCCCGGGATTCCCTGCCGGAAGGCGCGAACCAGCGGGTGAGGACGCTCTACTATGGGGTGAAGAACCCAGGGGAAGCCATCGACGAGACCCGCAGGAACGCGATTCGTCACGATGCCGGGGTCCCGCGCGAGGTGTTCCTCTGCGGCCTCTTCGGCCGCCTTCAGCGCGAGAAGGGACAGTATTTACTGATCGAGGCGATCGCCCATAACCGGGATCGGGGAGACACGATACACGCCCTTATCGTCGGACACGAAATGCAATCCGGCTATCGCGATACCCTGCGCAGCAAGGCGTCAGAGCTCGGCGTCGGGGACCGCGTCCACTTCCTCGATTTCGTGGAGGGGCCCCAGCGTTTCATGCAGGCCTGCGATTGCGTCGTGCTCGCGACGAAGGAGGAGACCTTCGGGCTCGTGCTGGCCGAGGCCATGCGGGCGGGCGTGGCGGTCGTCGGCAGTAACCGCGGCGGCGTACCGGAGATCATCGAACATGAGAAAAGCGGCCTGCTGTTCGAGTCCATGGACGCAAATGATCTAGCCAATCGGCTTTCCGGATTGAACGACAGTCCGCAACTGCGAGAGAAGCTGGCGGCGAATGGGAAGGAACGGGCGGACCGGCTTTTCGACCAGGAAGCGCACTTCAGGACGCTGCGTGAAATCCTCGTAAAGGTCGAGGCGGAACGACGTTAACGACACCAGGGAGATGCGACCGTGGTCGTCGCTGCAAACCCTTGCCGTATGGATTTCGCGTCGGGGCAGTACTTGAGGAGGGCGATCCGGGCCGGATACAACTACAATGGGTTGCCGGATTTCTCTAATCCTGCGGGATTAGCACGTCGGGTCGGTCCGGGTTGTTGTCATCGTCGTCTGAGTTTTCATTTGGTGATTCGCAGCGCCGCACAAGGGCGTCGCGCTCCATCATCAGACGACCGATCTGCTGGTACAGCGCCCCCACGTCGATTTCATCCGCCCCGGCCTCAGTGCCCGGGTGCCGGAACAATGCTTCGGCGCCCTGCTCCAGCACCGCCACCCATTGGGCGATCTCGCTGGTGGCAACGCCGTACTCGGCCGCCAGTTCCGGGTAGCGCCGGCCGCCGCGCAGGGCAGCGAGGGCGACTTCCGCCTTGAAGGCCGGGGTGTATCTGTCCTGGTTACCGATCATGTGTCTCCTCCCATAGCGGCAAGGTCTCGCCTTCGGCCGGAGCGACCGGGACCTGGCCCTTGAGACCGAAGTGCCGGTAGGCGTTGCGTGTGGCCATCCGCCCGCGCGCCGTGCGCATCAGAAAACCCTGCTGAATCAGATAGGGTTCGATCACGTCCTCGATGGTGCCGCGCTCCTCGCCGATCGCCGCCGCGAGACTCTCGACACCGACCGGACCGCCGTCGAATTTCTCCATGATTGCCAGCAGCAACGTGCGGTCCATGGTGTCGAAGCCGTTGACGTCCACAGCCAGCAGATCCAGCGCCCCGCGGGCGACATCGCCGGAGACCCGGCCGTCCGCCCTGACCTGGGCGAAATCGCGCACCCGGCGCAGCAGGCGGTTGGCGATGCGGGGCGTGCCCCGGGCGCGCCGCGCGATCTCCAC
This sequence comes from Gammaproteobacteria bacterium, assembly GCA_022340215.1. Classification (NCBI taxonomy): domain Bacteria; kingdom Pseudomonadati; phylum Pseudomonadota; class Gammaproteobacteria; species Gammaproteobacteria bacterium. Next base: position 3,750 of record JAJDOJ010000250.1, on the reverse strand, counting down.
CGCCCCATCCCGCTCGGTTGCCACACCCAGGATACCGGCCGAACGCAGCACGATGGCGGTCAGATCCTCGGTACCGTAGAACTCGAGGCGCTGGGTGATGCCGAAGCGGTCGCGCAGCGGCGAGGTCAGGAGACCCGCGCGGGTGGTGGCGCCGACCAGGGTGAAGGGCGGCAGGTCCAGCTTGATCGAACGCGCGGCCGGGCCCTCACCGATGAGGATATCGAGCTGGAAGTCCTCCATCGCCGGATAGAGGATCTCCTCTACCACCGGGCTCAGCCTATGGATCTCGTCGACGAACAGGACGTCTCGAGGCTCGAGGTTGGTCAGCATGGCCGCGAGATCGCCGGGCCGTTCCAGCACCGGGCCCGAGGTGTGGCGAAGATTCACGCCCAGTTCGTTGGCGATGATGTGGGACAGCGTGGTCTTTCCCAGCCCCGGTGGCCCGAAGATCAGGACATGGTCCAGCGCCTCGCCGCGTTCGCGTGTCGCGGAGATGAAGATCTCCATCTGCTCGCGCACCCTCGGCTGCCCCCTGTAATCATCCAGGGTTCGCGGCCGGACGCTGGCCTCCAGCGCGGCCTCGCCGCTTTCCTCTGACGCGTCGAGCAGCCTGTCCTCTACGCTCACGTCAGGCTCGACTGCAGGGCTTTGCGGATGATGTCCTCACTGGCGAGATCCCCTGTGTCGATCCGCCCGACCATCCGCGACGCCTCCGCCGCGTTGTAGCCCAGGGCGACCAGGGCGTGTATCGCCTCACCGACGGGATCGACGGCGTGTGACGGCGCGCTCCCCGCGGCCGGCAAAGGAATGTCGGTCAGGCGATCTCGCATCTCGACGACCAGGCGCTCGGCCGTCTTTCGTCCGATCCCCGGCACCTTGGTGAGCCCGCGCGAATCCCCCTCGTGGATGCAGAGACGGAACTTTCTGGCGCTCATCCCCGACAGGACCGCCAGTGCGATGCGTGCGCCCACGCCGCTGACGCGGATCAGGTCCCGGAAGAGCCCGCGCTCCTCCTCGCTGGCGAAGGCGTAGAGCGTATGGGCATCCTCCCGGACGTGCAGATGGGTGAATAGCACCACGGTCTGCCCGACCTGCGGCAGATCGTAGAAGGTGGACATCGGCGCCTCTGCCTCGTAGCCGATCCCACCGACGTCGATCATCAGACGGGGAGGCTGCTTGATCACGAGTTCGCCGCGGATGCGTCCGATCACCGGTGCAACCTGGCGATGCGATATCGAGCCAGCGTGGCGCGAGTGTGGGCATGACACAGGGCAACCGCCAGGGCGTCGGCAGCATCCTCCTGGAGATTCTCATCGACGGACAGGAGCCTGGAAACCATATGCCGGACCTGAACCTTGTCCGCCGAGCCACTTCCGACCAGCGCCTGCTTGACCAAGCGCGCGCTGTACTCGCTGACCGGAAGCCCGTGACCGACGCCGGCGCAAATCGCCGCGCCTCGCGCGTGCCCGAGTTTCAACGCCGCGGACGCGTTACGCGCGACGAAAACGGCCTCCACGGCGAGTTCCCCCGGTCCGTACTCCGCCACGATGGCCTCCAGTTCGCCATAGATAATGCCCAGACGTTCCGGCAGTGGGCCGGAACCGGCTCGTACGCACCCGTTCAGGATGTGGACGCTGCGATGCCCATCGCTCTCGACAATTCCGTAGCCGGTCAGCCGGGAACCCGGGTCGATGCCGAGGATGCGCGTCCGTACCAAGGGTGTTATTCCAGCCTTTCCAATACCTCGTCTGATATGTCCGCGTTGGAATACACGTCCTGCACATCGTCGAGATCGTCCAGCGCGTCCTGGAGCCGCAACAGCTTTTCCGCGTCCGCATCGACCAGCGGCGTCAATGTCTCGGCACGCATGGTCACCTCCGCCATCTCCGGTTCCAGCCCCACCTCGGCAAGGGCCTCCTTGACGGTGGCGAATTCCGACGGGGTCGTGAGGACCTCGACACTGCCGTCATCGTTGGTCTGCACGTCCTCGGCACCTGCTTCCAGCGCCGCCTCCAGGATCGCGTCCTCGTCACCGCCAGCGGCGAAGGCGATGATCCCTGTCTCCTTGAACTGGAAAGCGACCGAGCCGGAAGTGCCCAGATTGCCGCCTGCCTTGCTGAACGCATGGCGCACCTCGGCGACGGTTCGGTTGCGGTTGTCGGTCATGCAATCCACCATCACCGCCGTACCCCCGGGACCGTAGCCCTCGTAACGCACTTCCTCGTAGTTGACGCCTTCGAGCTCACCAGCGCCCCGCTTGGCCGCACGTTCGACCGTGTCTCTGGGCATGTTCGCGGCCAGGGCCTTGTCAACCGCCAGCCTCAGACGGGGGTTTGCGTTCGGGTCCGATCCGCCGGCGCGCGCCGCAACGGTGATCTCCCGTATCAGTTTGGTGAACAGCTTGCCGCGTCTGGCGTCCTGCGCCTTCTTGCGGTGCTGGATATTGGCCCATTTGCTGTGGCCGGCCATGAAGTCTCCCTGCAAGAACGGATATCGGGCGAATTCTAGCACTGGTGGATAACGCGCCCCACCCCCCTGAAGATCAGTCGAACTCCCCGTCTCTGAGGAAGCGACAGACCGACTCGGACACGTCAGGGGACAACAGCATCCCCAGGTGACCGTGGGGAACCGTCAGATGTCGATTCAGCCAGGGTATACGGGTCTCGTACAGCGCCACCGTGCCGTCGTTGGGCCGTTCCAGGGCGCCCGGGATCAGACTGCCGACACCGAACCCCCGGGATCCGGCGATCATGCCGACCTCACGCGCGCCGCACCACTCCGGAATACCGCCGAGGAGCCCACGCCGGATACTCCTGCCCAGCAGCAACCGCGTCATCGGGTTCCGGTGATAGGATCCGGCCGTCGCGCTGCCGCGCAGGGGGGTCCCCATCATCAGCACCCTGCCGGGCCGCTGCTCGGGATCGCGTTCGAACAGATGCAGCACGACGATGCCGCCCAGGCTGTGGGCGACGAAGTGGACAATCTCGGCGTCGATGCCGTCGGCGAACCGGGACAGCCTGGCGGCGTTCTGGCCCGGGGTGTACAGCAACGAGTGGTAGCGGAACTGTTCGCAATGAAATCCGCATGCCTCGAGGCGACGCCGCAACAGCGACAGCTCGATTCCGATCATCCAGATTCCGTGCACGAGTACCACGGTTTCCTTCACGTGTCGTTGTCCTCCCTCGGAATCGCGGGAACATGCGCCAGGATCGCGTCCCGGTTGGTGTACGAGGAGACCAGGGCCGCGGCCTCGCCACGCGGCAGCCAGCGCCATGCCTCGTGTTCCCGGTCATCCAGTCGAATCCCGGACCCGGCGGCGGCCCGGACACGAAACACGTGCTCGAGATTGCGCGTCACGCCGGGACGATAGCGATACAGAAACCGCCGGTAGATCCGGAAGTGCCGCGACTGCCGGCAGTCTTCCGGTACGACACCCGCGATTCCGGTCTCCTCGAACAGCTCGCGCACCGCGGCCGTTCCCGCCGGCTCGCCCCACTCCAGGCTGCCGGTGACGGACTGCCAGTATCCCGGCGGATCGCGACGGCGCAGCAGGAGAACCCGCCCCACGGCGTCGTATACCACGACGAGCACGGACTCCGGTCGCTTGTATACTCTGGCCATTCCCGCGGTTGTCGCGTCTTGATGACGAACGATCCCGGCGCGGCGCTGTCCCTGCTTTGCTTGGGCACCGGTCTTGGGCTTCCTGCCCAAGCCGTTCACTGCTTCGCAGCTCACCCGGCGCGATCCGGT
>JAJDOJ010000249.1 GCA_022340215.1 Gammaproteobacteria bacterium | reverse complement strand
GGCATACCAGATTGCGCTGGATTTTCGTTCGTCATCAAGGCGCGACAACAGGCGCATAGTCAAACTATGTCAGTGTTGTCGCAACACAGAGGACGGACGAAAAGACAAGCTGGATGGTATGTCATTTGACAGAAATCGCCTAAGGACCAATTGTGGGGTCCGCACTCACTTCCAGGGAACGCAGCCGCTCCTCGGCGAGGGCCTGCTCCGATCCGTCTCCCGCCTGCAGACACGCCTCCCACAGCGCGAGTTCCTCCGTTACCGTAACATCATCGCCTGCCGGTTCGGCCGAAATGCACTCGACAGAGGAATCGGTCGGTTCAGGGGACAATGACTCGGCGGTTGGCTGGGGGGAGGTGTCTCTGGCCGCGGCGATCCGCAGTGGGTCATCGGCGCGAAACTCCTCTCCAACCCCTGTCGCGGGCCGACGTATGCCCTCTTCCCGTCCCGCGAAGTCGCTCAGATCGGCGTTGGCTCGTCCAGCGGGATTTCGCTCCGCGTGCGCAGATGCGTTGGTTGAGGTTGCCACATCGAGTCCTTCGACGCTTTGCGCCAGCTTCCGCTCGACTTGGTCCAGGTTTTCCACGCCAGCCGAGGCACTACCGGCCGCGCGCTCCCTCTCCTCCAGTCCCTTCCCGACCTGCTCCAGCGATCCGGCATCCGCCCGGGCGGCTGCCAACGCAATCTGTATCTCTTTGCGCTTCGCTCGGTCACCACCGCTCGTCGCCGGGTCCTGAAGCTCACCGACGAGTGTCTTGATCTCCTCCTGCACACGCTCCATGGCGATCTGATTGTTTCGCTTCGCCGCCTCTTCCTGCCCCTTCAGGCGCTGCAGGAACTGCTGCGCCTGGTTGATGCTGATCTGTGTCGCCTTCAGATCGGCCCTGGTCTGCATCAGTTTGCGTTGCGCGATCGCGGCCTGCTCGTCGGCCTCATTCTGTTGCTCGATCGCCGCCGCCGAGGGCCGGTGGAGAATCGGTCAGGCGCGTCCGCCGCCGTTTCCGGTCTGTCGCCGAGGTCCCACTCGCTGAGGGTTACCGGGACGGTCGGCGGCGAGGAGAGGGCACAGGAACGCCTCGTTGACGTACAGGCCGATTCCCTATCGGACGTCCAGATTGAGCTGTAGTGTCGGTGTGGTTCGATGGTTTGCGGGTACGTCAACACGGCCGATTGTGTGCCGACATCATTCTTTCAGATTTGCCAGACGATCCAGTCGATTTCGGAACAGATCCTGGAAGCTCCTTTTCCGTAATCCGCCTTTCGGGGTCCTCGGTACGAGAATCATCCGCTCCGAGGCAAAATCGAAAGGTGGAGCGGAGCCGGCCTTTTCCCGGATCGGTATCCAGCTTGCGGGTTTGTGCGCGTCGAGATCGGTGCGACCGTGGAGCATCCCCGCCTCGAAGAGCACATTGGGGTTGTCCTTGAATTCGCCATTTTCCGATGACTCGTCACGTTCGGAGAAATAGCAGACCCCATATCGGCAGGTTCCAAGCTCCTCCAGCAACTGTTGGTTGATATTCCCAGGGTTGTGGATCTTGTCCCAGCGAATGACCTTGAATTTCTCTCTATATACCGATTCTTTAAACACCTCATCGATCGCTCTTATGACATCCGTCCTGGCCTTGGATGCCGAGGCGATAAAGACGTTCGGCTTGGTCAGCTTTGGCGGATTGTGGCGCAAGGAGGCCTCCAGGCTGCGTAACGCCTCCAGGGAGCGGTTTTTTCGAGCCTTGGTCATGCATTTGGCTCGGTACACGATGGATATCGCATCGGCCAGGTGTTGCAGTTCACCCTTGGCCGACTCGGTGATGTCAAGCCGCTCTTCGGTCTCGAAATTCAGCACACCGAACAGGCGTTCCCGGTCGTTTCTCAGCGGCAGCACGATCGATGTCCGTATCGGGCGGTCTTCGGTCTTCAGGTACTTTGGAATCCCTTGCCTGCCATACCAGCGATCCTCGAAATGCTCCGCGTCGATCAATTCTTCCGGCTGTCCCTCGGCACTGACGATCCACAGGGGTTTCTGAATATCGAATGCAAAGCAGGTCTGTCCGCCATACTCACCATTCGCCTTGCGAATCGGTCTTGCCAGAAAGACTTCCTTCGTCGCCAGTCCATATGGGATCAGGCTCGGGTTTTCGTGTTGTCCCGACTCCAGCATGAATCTCGTCACCGCAACCTTGAGGGTGTTCCTGGTGTAGTCTTCGATCAGCTTTCTCACGCGTGCAAAGGTGGCATCGTCGATAAAATCCACGGCGCGGGCGAACTGCAGAACCTGTTCTCCAAAAGACGGTGTCATGACACAACCTCCACTTTCCGGAAATCGTCACGTTTCCTCTCTCGAGTATAATCCAGCGACTGATACTGTCCGGTCTCCCTTGCCAGCACGCAACGCAATCAACACGATGTGTTGGCCGGACGCCCAACGATTTGACGTTTTTCATACGACCAACGCGCCTCCAGGTTGACGACTCGCTGAAGTCCGGGTTGCCCGTCGCGCGACGACCCGTCGGGGAGGCGGGTACAGCGGAACGATTCGAGAAGTCGCGATAGTTATCGCATGAGGCGAGAATCGGGGACCTGCGTAAATCCAATAAGGATGCTCTATCGATAGTGGCCTGTTGCGTGCTCCAGGGGCATTGCGGTTCTGATCCGGAAGAGCTGACTTAAAGGCTTCGGTTCGCAACATTGACTCGCCATGCATTCGAGGCCAGCGGTAGTTCCGTGCGCTCGGCATACTCGAGAATGGCGCGCGTGATGTCGCTGACGAAAAGGGGCTCGTTGTAGGTCAGTGCGACGTAGGCCCTGGCCGTGAGCTGGATCGCGTTTTCGGTCTGGCGAAGATAGAGATCTGCATGGGGTGGGAGGAATCGTAATACGGGGAGGCCTGAATCGCGTCCCAGATGGCGTCTTCGGCCTGCTGGCGCTGTTCGCCGCTGACGAAAGGTGACAGGAAAAATTCGATGACGCAGAGCGAATATCGCGCGCCGGAGTTGGAGGAACTCAGCGCCTCGCCCCAGAGAGAACGGGTCGGGATGCTGACCTGATCGTCGTTCTGCGTCTGCAGGGTGACGAAGAAGGTATTGAATCCGGTGACCCGCCCGCTCACGCCCTTCAGGGTGACTCGGTCGCCCACCTGAAAAGGCGCCTTGAACGCGGCCAGTGTCTTGAAGGCCAGCCCGCCGAGGTACGCTTTGGAGACTTCGGTGCCGTTGACCAGCACCCAGATCAGAAGCCCCACAAAGGTCAGGGCGACCCCCTGCTGAGCGGTCTCCAGGTTGCCCGTATCGTAGGTTCCCGCGAAGATTGTCAGGGCGACCGGCGCCAGCAGGATGGTTCCGAGTAGCAGGAGGGCTTCGTTGCGGGAGTCTCGACGTCGGCGTTGCAGATCTTCGGCGTGATCGACGAGCACGTCGCGAGGCAGGCCCGCTTTCTCCCGTCGCCGCTCCGTCTTCCTCCGTCGGTGATGCATCCATCGGGAATGCACGGCGACCACCGCGAAGAGGATCGCCAGGTAGGCGAGGATATAGGTCCGCGGCGTGGCAGGAATCGAGTTCGGCACTTAGACGATCACCATAGTGCGCCGTATCCCGGCTTGCCAGATCGTGAAGGCGGCGCGCGGCGAGTGGCGTCGTCGGATCGTCGTGCCAGCCTTGCGTGAGAATCGCCTCGAGTTTCATTGACGTCAGTGTCGCGAGCCGGTTTTCGCTAACGCATCCTCGATGTCTTTGTACCATGACGCCACGGGTCCGCGCCGTTCGCGGCATTCGCGGATCAGGCGCAGGTTGTTGACAGTGGTCTCGGCTTCCCATTTCTCGCGTATCTCACTCAGGGCCTTGACCAGTGCCTCCTTCGCGTCCCGCTCATTGCCCTCCAGCACCGCCAGTTCCACCAGGGTGGCATAGTCCCAGTAATCCGGCTTGCCGAGCGCCATCTTTCTCTTGACCGCGTATCGAACCACGGGCAGGAGCTCGCTCCGGCGCCCATCCGGAGGATCGCGAAGCTCCATCAGCGTCACCGCGTTCACCCCCGGGTAGGCATCACGAGGATCGGTTTCGAAACCCTCCGCATAGGTCGCTATCGCCTTGTCGAGAAACCCCGCGGCGAGATAGGTGTCCCCGTCTTTCAGGGCGGATGCCCAGCGGTCCTTGTAGACCCGCCCGAGAATGCCGCAGGTTTCGCTGCTCGGGCCGCGCGCCTCGATCAGGTCCAGCAGGACGGTCTCCGCCTTCTCCCCCTGTCCGTTGCGATTCAGGGCCAGGGCATATTGCTCCTGCACCATCACCGTGGATTGGATGGGCCTCGGCATGCGCTCGACCAGCGAAATCATCTCCGGCCATGCCTTCCTGGCCCGGTACGACAGCATGAGATCGATCAGGACACCGGCCTCGGAGCCCTCCAGCGCGCCCAGTTGTCGCTCGACGGACTGGACCGCGTCGACACCACGCTTGCGAGCGTCGCGCAGTTGCGATTTGAGTGCCTTCGAGTACTCGACCTGATCCCGGAATGCGTCCGTCTTCTCGTGTGGCACTTGCTGTGGCTGCATGCCGTCGATCAGTTCGAACAACGGGCTGTCGGTCGGGACCTCGCGGGCGGCCTTCAAGCGGGTGGAGATTGCCTCGATCGTCGCCTCGACATCGTCGGGCTCCCCAGTGGCGTCGAGCTTGTAGGGTATGCCGCGCAGGGGCGCCACATCGAACGGCAGGCGCGTCGTGTCCGCGAAGACCAGTATCGTACTCGCGGGCCGCACGGCATGGCGGACACCGAGTTCGTAATACACGTTGGCGTTGGCCGTCGTGAGGTCGGCCACGGCGAACTCACACAGAAGCAGGCGTTCGTACATCGGCTTGTGGATGATCCCGCCGGCCTGCTCCTCGTCCGCGCGGACAGGCTCCATCCCGGAACGCGCGATGGCCGGCTTGATGACCCGGTCGTAGACCTTGTCGAAGTCGATCGTCAGGCCGCCGGAATCGGGTTTCCTTCCGAAGGGCATCAGGACAAAACAGAGTTTGGCGGGCATTGCTTCACTTCCCCCTG
>JAJDOJ010000248.1 GCA_022340215.1 Gammaproteobacteria bacterium | reverse complement strand
TCGTAGATGTTCGTTCCGGCGAGGACATAGCGTTCGGCCAGCACACCGAGCAGCCCGTTCAGGGTCTCGTATCCAGGGACCGAACGACGAATCATGTCCGGGAAGACGCGCGCGACCTCCTCGTCGAAGGAAAATTCGACGAGGTCCTGCCGCGGTCGGGCGTACACCTCGTCGCGTTCGAGGCCGCCCCGCCCCTGTGGGTTCGGATCACTCATCGGGACCGACCATGGGCCTGCCGACGGAGATCACCATCCCCGGCCTGGAGCAACGATGCCATCAGCTGCTGCGCGCGGTCGTAATGGCTGCCCTTCCAGTAGACCTGGCCGCAGTCGGTGCATCGCCGGAAAAAATGGTAGTAGCGGCGCGTCTTCGGTTCGAGACGGTCCAGGACCTCGGACTTTTCGACGGTTTGCAGTGTCCCGTTGCAACGGGAACAGCGCGAGAAGGGCGAAACATCCCTCGCCAGATCGAGTCGTCGCAGGACTTCGGTAACCTGACGCCGCGGTTCGGTTTCGCGCACATACATGCCGTGGGTGACGATCCGTCGCTGCAGGAGACGCCGGTCCCGCGTCAACAGTACGCGACCCTCGTCTGCGGATATCCGGGCCACCCGCTCGTCGCGAAAGTCGTTTTCGTAGAGGGTGTCGAACCCCAGAAGCCGCAGGTAACGCGCCAAGCGACCCAGGTTGCAGTCCGCAACGAACCGGGTGCGCCGCAGCGGTCGCTCGCGCAGACGCAGCAGGGGAGAAATATCCAGCGATTCGAACACCGGATAGACGCTGACATGATCGTGGTCCCGCACGATGCGATCAAAACCCACCGACTCGCCATTGACGAGGATCAGTTCCACCTCCGTGTGCGGCACACCGAACGATTCGATCATGTCCTTGATCGACGCCTTGCGGTGAAAGGTATGGGAAAAGGTGGTCTTGCGCCGAGCCGGCGCGATGAAGGCATTCAACTCCTCGTAGAACCGGAACCGGGCTAACGCCATTGGCCCGCCCCCCTGTCTGCCACGGACACCGCCATACGTCTGGGGCCTGCTCAATCCGCCTCTGCGGGTTCACCCGCGATGCCGGCAATGACCATTCCGGCGAGCAGGGCCTGGATCACATAGTCCACAAAATTTACCAGGGTGAACACGGGATCGAACTTCCACCAGTTCCAGCAGGGAAACACCGCCATCAATCCCATGAGCACGCCCAGTGACGTGACGAAGGCGACGCGTTGCCAATAACCCGGGCGAGCGCATAGCAGCACCAGCCCCGTCATCAGCAAAGCCGCGATGACCCTTGTGGCGAGCGAGAGGATGAACGGCACCGGATTGTCGAGGTTTGCCCCTTCCCGCTTGACGGATGCAAACACCAGGGGCCCCTGCTTCATCCGCGCGGAGGCTTCATCGAAATGGCGCAACTGCTCCGCCTCGCCCGCTTCCGGCGCGAATTTCTGCGGATTGGGCAGCAGGTACACGCCGCTGCGCTGCGCGTTTGCGGTGATGATTGCCGCCACTGCCACTTCGTCGGAGAACTTCAGGAGCGTGGCGTTATGCCATGGAAGGGTCAGCCACGATACCGCGACCCAAACGAACATGACGACCCCGCCGAAAAAGCCACCCAGAGCGAGTCTTCTCAACATGATCCCCGGTACCTCAAGTCGCCGCCACCGGCTTTCCCGCCGCCCGCGAAATATGGGCTGGCCATTTGCCGTCGCATTTGGGCCAGTGTACGACAAAACTCTCCTTCGCGCGGCACGTCGGGCGCTGACATCGACGGCTTGCCGCGCGGTCGACAGGAGAGAAAACGATGTCCGGAAATACCGCTGGGCAAAGGGCGAGGTACCGCCGGTTTCGGTAGCTCGACGGACGGTTAATCCGTCAGGGAGCCACGCAGGAATTGAAGCTGCCCCGGGGTATTCGATACGAGGGCGTCTGCAGCATGGATGCTGCAGTCGAGCCTCCAGGGATGGATTCACGGCATCCCTCGAATCGAATACCCCGGGGCAGCTTCGCCGAAGTCAGAGCCATTCCGGTTAACCCCTTTGCGGTTCTTCTGCGTTTACACCATCAGGAGACGGGGCCGAGAGGCACCACCTCTCAAACCGAAACACCCGTTCATTTCAGGAGTGAAAACGATGAAACCCATCGGAATTCCAGCGCTGCTCCTCGCAGTGGCGATAACGACCACCATGGCGGCCTGCAACGCATCTCGAACCCCGACCGACGCACCGGCGCCGGACACGTCTCAGGGGCCGGATGCCGATGCACCGGCGGACCGGGCGACGGCGGACACGCGCCGGCACCCACGCCCGGACGAAACCGTGCCCGGCAAGGCAGAAAAAACTCCTCTCGCGGAAGCGAGGGGCACGATAACGGAGCCGGCCGATGCCCCTATGGGGGCTACCGGGAGACACGCGGATCGGATGCAGTTCGCCACCGCAGTCGCCACGATGCCGGGCATACGTCCCCCGTCCGAACCCGTTGACCGGGAGAACTACGCGCACTTCGACGACAATCCGCTCAAGCGGGCCGCGGAGACGCCGGTGTCCACCTTCAGTATCGATGTCGACACCGGCGCCTACAGCAACGCGCGACGGATCCTCAACGCTGGGCGCCTGCCGGCGCGGGACGCCGTGCGGGTCGAGGAGATGATCAACTACTTCGACTACGACTATCCCGCAGCGAAGGACGAAGGCACGCCGTTTCATTTGGTTTCTGAAATCGCCCCGGCCCCCTGGAACCCGCGCACGCACCTGCTGCATATCGGGATACAGGGTTACGACATCCCCCGCGACGAACTGCCCCCGGCCAATCTGGTCTTCCTGGTCGACGTCTCGGGTTCCATGCAGTCCGAAAACAAGCTGGGACTGCTCAAATCGGCGCTCAAGCTCCTCACCCGCCAGTTGCGCGAGCGCGACACTGTCTCCATCGTCGTCTACGCTGGGGCCTCCGGCGTGGTGCTGGAGCCCACCGGAGGAGATCGCAAGGGCGAGATCATGGCAGCGATCGAAGGGCTTGCCGCCGGTGGTTCGACCAATGGCGGGGCGGGGATACGCCTCGCCTATACTATGGCCGCCCAGGGTTACGTGAAGGACGGCATCAACCGCGTGATCATCGCCACCGACGGTGACTTCAACGTCGGCACCGTCGACTTTGAGGCCCTGAAGAACCTGGTGGAGGAACGGCGCGCGGGCGGTGTCTCCCTGACGACCCTGGGATTTGGCGCCGGTAACTACAACGACCACCTGATGGAACAGCTCGCCGATGCCGGTAACGGCAACCACGCCTACATCGATACCCTGAACGAGGCCCGCAAGGTACTGATCGAAGAGATGAGCTCGACCCTCCGTACCATCGCCAGGGACGTCAAGATCCAGGTCGAGTTCAACCCGGCGCTGGTTTCCGAATATCGGTTGATCGGCTACGAGAACCGCTCGCTTCGCCGCGAGGACTTCAGTAACGACCGGGTGGACGCAGGCGATATCGGTGCGGGTCACAGCGTCACGGCGCTCTACGAGATCGCCCTTACTGGCGGCGGTGGTAACCGCATCGAGCCGCTGCGATACGGCACCTCCGCAGAACCTGCAACCCGCCACGCGGACGAACTGGCCATGCTGCGCGTCCGCTACAAGGAGGCCCTGGGCGAGGCAAGCCGGCTTGTCGAACACCCGATCCGTAAATCCGAGGTGATCGCATCCGCGACCGACGCCAGCGACCGTTACCGCTTCTCGGCGGCGGTGGCGGGGTTCGGGCAGCTTCTGCGGGGCGGCCGGTATCTGGAAGGATTCGGGTACGACGAGGTCCTCGAGCTGGCCCGTGGTGCAAGGGGCGAGGATGCCCACGGATACCGGGGCGAGTTCATCGCACTGGTATCCCTGGCGGCCGCCCTCGGGACCCCCGAACCCGTGGCGTCGCGGTAGCCGCGCATCTATGCTCAGCGATTGATGGACGAGGAACCGGGCGACGAAGAACTCATGCAGCGGTATCGCGACGGTGATGCCGCTGCGTTCGAGACGCTCTATGCCCGCCACAAGGGGGCTTTGTACCGGTATTTCCTTCGACAGTGCGGCAACGAGGGCCTCGCCGAGGAGTTGTTCCAGGACGTGTGGATGAAACTGATCAAGGCCCGGGAACGTTACGAACCCCGTGCGAGGTTCGGCACCTGGCTCTACACCCTGGCACACAACCAGCTGGTGGACCATTATCGCCGCAGCGGCAACCGCGCCGCGCTGCACGAGTCCACCGGGCGTACGGATCCGGAAACCCTGCCAGGTGCCGCTTCCGAAACGCCGGATCAGCGCACCCACTCGCGGCTCCTCGTCGAACGCCTGCTCGAGCTGCTGAAGGGACTGCCGGGGCCGCAGCGGGAGGCCTTCCTGCTGCGGGAGGAGGGCGGACTGGGGGTCGAAGCGATCGCCGTCGCCACCGGGGTATCGAAGGAGACCGCGAAGAGCCGGTTGCGCTATGCCGTGCGACGGCTGCGGGACGGACTGGGGTAATCACGATATGAGCGACAGACCTCGGAAACCGGTCCCCGACGACGAAGACCCCATGGTCTCCTCGCTGTACCATCAAACTCCCCAAGAGAAGCCGCGCCCCGAGTTGGACACGAAAATCCTCGCGGCGTCGAGACGCGCGGTCAGGTCGCGGCCACGAGTGGCGGGCCCGTTCTCCGGTCGCTGGACCGTGCCGGTATCCATTGCCGCGGTCCTGATGATTTCCGTGATCCTGGTTCCGCTGCTGCGACAGGGATCCGACGGTCCTCCGGAGGTGCCGGCCAGACGATCGGTTCCTGTTCCTGCTCCGGCGGAGACGACACACTTGTCCCCTGAAACCGTTGCGCCTTCGCGCGAACGCGATGCCGGGAAGGCCCTGGCGCCGGGCGCCGACGACGCTGCCTCCCCTCCCGTTGCTGCCCCCCGGTCGGAACGTGCCGTTCCGCTCGAAGCATTGCGGAAAAGTGAACCGGGGAGCCCTTATGCCCCCGCCCTCACAGACCAGGCGATGCCGCAAGCGGAGGTGCGAGTAGACGATTCGAGTTCGGCCGCCCGACGACTCCACGAGATCGAGCGGTTGATGCAGACGGGGGATATGGCGCGCGCGCGCGCGATGCTCGAGGCCTTTGTCAGGGATTATCCCGATTCCCCGGTCCCACCCGCGATACAATCGCTGTTGAAAGACTGACCGTCCGGCAGTTTAATTGCTGTTATAATTGACAGCCTTCTCAGGCGCATTGCGCTACGTGTTTCTGCTGGAATCCAGCTTCGGACCCAATCGTGCCTGGTTGTCGACCGCAGACAGAGATCCCGTCAGGGCGAGTCCGGGAAAGAAACCGGCGAACCGGCGTTACGGTTCGCAGAGACTCTGCCCACAACCCTGTGGACGAATAGTTACCATGGCTCTGGACAGATCGAAACTCCGGAAATTCCTTACCGGGAGCGGTCAGCGCGAACTGGACGTCGATTCGGATTCGGTTCGTGAACCGTTCACACCCTGGGCCGAACAAGATCGGGATGCGCCGCCGGCCGATTCGATCACCGGCGAAACGACGACTACAGCCCTGCGGAACTCCCGACGAATCCTGCACGTCGACATGGATGCCTTCTTCGCCGCGGTCGAGGGACTGCGCAGCCCGGAACTCCGGGGCAAGCCGGTCATCGTCGGCGGGCGGGGCGACCCGTCGCGACGGGGAGTCGTTTCGACCGCGTCCTACGAGGCCCGCCGCTACGGCGTGCATTCCGCGATGCCCCTGCGCACGGCCTGCGCACACTGTCCGCAGGGGGTGTTCCTGCCCGTGGACATGCCCCTTTACGTTGCCTGGTCGCGCCGAGTCAAAGCGATACTCCGTGAGTTCTCGCCAGTCGTGGAGGAAACGAGCATCGACGAGGCCTTTCTCGACCTCACCGGTCTGGACGGCGACGCCGTCGCCACCGCACACGCCCTGAAGCGGGCGATCCGCGAGCGGACCGGGCTCTCCTGCTCGGTGGGCGTGGCGCCCAACAAACTGCTCGCGAAGATCGCCTCCGACCTGGAAAAGCCTGACGGACTGGTGGTTCTGAAACGAGAGGACCTGAAGACGCGCATCATGCCGCTGGCGGTCAGAAAGCTTTGGGGGGTGGGACCGAGGACGGAGGAGAAACTCCGCGCAGTGGGTGTGCGCACCATCGGCGACCTCGCGGCAATGCCGGCGGCGCTCCTGATCGAGCGGTTCGGCGAATCGCAGGGACGTTATCTCGCACGCGCCTCGCACGGAATCGATGAAAGGCCCCTGGTCACGCAACGGCGGCGAAAGTCGGTCAGCCGGGAAACCACCTTCGAGCACGACGTCTCTGAGGCCGGGCAACTGGCGGCGACCCTGGGACGGCTTTCCCGGTCGGTTGCCGGCAAGCTCGCCGACGACGGGCTCGAGACCCGTCAGATCACGGTGAAGCTGCGATATGCGGATTTCGAGACCCGCAGCCACGGGACCACACTGACCGGATACACCCGAAGTGCAGCGGTCATTGGGGACGCTGCACAGAGCTGCCTGCAACGATTCGACCTGCACCGACACATACGCCTGATCGGGATTCGCGCCGGCGAACTGCGGGGCGGATCTATCTCCTAACGGCATTCCGCCACCCGAATCCACCACGACGACGGGTTTGCCGGGGCATTTTTACCTATGGTGCTGACCTTCCGTCCAGCCGCCACCATTGCCGCGCCGCAGGCGTCGCAGCCCCGGGGGGCTCACCGTTGGGTAATCCGGCTCAGTCGAACAGCCGTATCCGGGGCGGCGCTCAATTCGCCGCGCTCGGGGATTGGGCTCAGCAGTGCCGGCATGGGGTATGGGATTTCCCGATCGAGCGCTCTGCCAGCGGCGCTCGCCAACCACTTGATCATCGGCAGTCTTGCGAAGGTCATCGTCCTTACCTACCGCGGCCTGGCAGGGATTCGATATCTCGTTATGTAGCTTTGCTAAGCTCGAGCTGCCGGTGTCCGCCGCCACGTTGGCCATTGCCAATCTTTGAGTCAAGCGGGTGATGGCTGTCTAACTTGTTGTTTTCACGAGGAGATTCAGATGACTCGATCATTGCTTGGGCAGTTGCGGAGTAGCTCTCGGCCTTTCTCGGGGCTGGTGTTTGGGGTGCTGGCAGGCCTGTCCGCAGTCGCTGCTTCGGACGATGGGTTACCGACGGCCGCCGCGGGCGCGGTTCCGGACTATGCCACGGTAATCCAACCGCTCTTCAACCGCCGCTGCATCGCCTGTCACGGTTGTCTCGGCTCGCCCTGCAACGTGAAGCTAGACTCGTTTCGGGGGGTCGACCGCGGCGGCTTCGGGCTGAATGCCTACTCTAATCACCTCGGCAGTTACCCGCGTACCGACATGGATGCGGCCGACAGCATCAAGGCCTGGCGCAAGCTTGGCTTTTATCCGATCCTGGCCCGCGACGGCTCGGCGCAGAAGAACCTCGACGACTCGCTGCTGTACCAGATGGTCGCTACCGGCATGCGCCATAACCCGGGCTTCAGCCGCGCCGCGCTGGACGGACTGCGCCCCGAGCGCTACAAGGCTCAGTGTGCTGCGACCCCGGCGGCCCTGTCGGCAGAGCTGAAGCAACACCCGGCCATCGGCATGCCCTTCGGACTGCCCGCCATCTCCCGGGATGACTTCACGACGCTGAAGTCCTGGGTGGCTGCCGGCTCGCCGGGCCCGAATGCAGCGGTAAGGCAGAAGGCGCTGCAGGTGGCCAATCCCGAGGCCGTGGCCGCCTGGGAGGCATTCTTCAATGCCGATGATCCGCGCACCGGGCTGGTCAGCCGCTACATCTTCCAGCATGTCTTTCTGGCAACCATCGTGCTGACGGACAGCCCCGGCGATCAGTTCCGTCTGGTGCGCTCAAGCACGCCACCGGTTCGCGTGGTCGAGGACGGCAAAGGAAGCAAGCGGATCGAGTACCCGCCGGTCAAGGTTATCGGCACCGGTCTGCCCTACGACGACCCCTACAGCTACGCCGGTGTCGACAAGTTCTGGTACCGGCTCGAGAAGCGCACCGAGCCGCCGGTGCAGAAGAACCATTTTGTCTGGCGCCTCGCCCCGGACGACATCGCCCACCTGAAGCGGCTCTTCGCCATCGACAGCGGTACTGGCTGGAACCAGAAGGCCGACCTGTCCCCCCCCTACGGGATCGAGAATCCGTTTGTACAATTCGCGGCGATCCCGGCCGAGTCACGCTATCGCTTCATCCTGGAGAACGCGGAGGTGATGGTCGGCGGCATCACCTACGGCCCGGTCTGTAACGGCCAGACCGCCACCTACGCGGTCAAGGATCAGTTCTGGGTGTTCTTTCTGGACCCGGCCCATGACCCCTCGGTTCAGGATCCGCTGCTCGGCCTGAGCAGCGCGCAGCCGCTGATGGATCGCTCGGTGTTCGCCAATAGCACGTACTTGAACGCCTTTGCCAAGACCAAGGCCCGCCTGGCGCCGAAGGGCTGGTCGCTCGACGCCATCTGGGACGGCGATGGCGACAACGAGAACGCCTGGCTGACCGTCCTGCGCCACGAGACCAATGTGTCGGTACTCAAGGGCGCCCGAGGGGGGATGCCGCGCACCCTGTGGTTGGTCAGCTATGCAGGCTTCGAACGCATGTACTACGACACGGTTGCCGGCTTTGCCTACTGGGAGGGCGACCCGCAAAAGCTCGAGACCCTGGTCTTCTTCAACTTTCTGCGCCAGGGCTTTGAAGATCATTTCCTGCTGCTGTTGCCGCAGCACTATCGTCAGAGTATTCGCGACCGCTGGACCCAGGGTATTGGTGAGATCGGTCTCTACGCCGTGCCCTTTGCCGGCGCAGCGCAACCGGCCCGGGTCGCGGTAACCGGCGACAAGCCGCTGGCCGAGACGATCGCCCTGATCGCCAAGCGCCTGGGGCCGGCAATCAGCGACCTGCCGGATCCGCTCAACCCCCAGATCAAACCCAGCGTCGAACTGGCAGCGCCGATGCGGGGCTTCGATAACTTCGAGCGCGCCGTTTCGACCCTGACCGCGGTGGACCATCGGCGCTTTGTGCGCTTCCTGCCCAGTGTCATAGTACTGCGTTTGAACCATGGTGCCGAGAAGCGCATCTACTCGCTGGTAGCCAACCGCGTCTTTGCCTCCCAATACACGCTGCTGTTTCAGAACGGCGCGGCTCTGCCGAACGAGGACACCATGAGTGTCTACCCGACCCTGGTGAACGGCTACCCGAATCTATTCGTGGATCTCGACCTGGCCCAGGCGCCGGGCTTCCTGAGTGACCTTTCTGATATCAAGAGCGAAGATGACTGGCACCGCCTGGAGTCGCGCTACGCGATTCTGCGCAACAGCGAAGAATTCTGGCCCTTCTACGACTGGCTCAACGACTGGAATTTCGCAAATCGCGGCGACGACGCCGGCTGGATCGACCTGACCTACTACGACGCGCCGGAGCGGTAAAGCGGACCGTTCCGCAAGGCGCGTCGACGCCTATCTCGGGCGATGACGTCTGCGATATACCCGTCACGGACAGGTTTTCACGAGAAAGAGTGTGTCCTATTCGTTTCGTGGCAAGACGCGATGACGCGCAATAGCCGCTCTATTGCAAGGAATCGCAACGCCGCCACGGGACGAAGCGGGCGTGTGTGCCGGGAAAACCTGTCCGTGACGGGTATATACATGAACAACACCGTGCCGAAGGCTGTTGCCGCAGCCGTACCATCCGTTTTCATTCTGGCCTCGCTTGGCCCTTTCGGCGACACCGAATACACGCCCTCCCTGCCCAGCATCGCGCAGGGCCTGGGTGTCTCCTACGGTCAAGCGCAGATGACCATGACGGTCTGTCTGGCAGGATTTGCGCTCAGCCAGAGCTTCTATGGTCCGCTGTCCGACCGCCTCGGCAGGCGACCGGTGATACTGGTCGCCGTCTCCACCTTCCTGGTCGGCTCATCGATCTGCGCCTTCAGCACCGACCTGACGCTGATGTTGTTCGGCAGGGCGATACAGTCACTCGGCGCCAGTGCCGGCGGCACCCTGTCGAATGCGGCGGTGCGCGACGCCTTTCCCGAAGAGATGCGCACGCGCGTTTTTCTCAAGGTCAATACGATTTTTGCACTGGCACCGGGCGTTGGCCCCATCGCGGGCAGCCTGATCGATCGCTACTTCGGATGGCAGTTCAACTTCTATCTGTTGGCGCTGCTGGCCTTGCTGCTTCTGATCACGCTGTTATTCGGTTTTCAGGAAACCAATCGTCATCTGAATCCGGAGGCCACCAGGCCATCTGTTTTTATTCGGAATTACCTGTACCTGTTTGGCCAGCCAGTTTACCTGTTTTATGTGCTGATGATCGGTGTCGGCATCGGCGTGACCTACAGCTCGCTGTTGGAGGCGCCGCATCTGGTCGTGACGGAGCTGGGATACTCGTCAAAGATGTTTGTCTCCGTGGCCCTGTACATCGTCGCCGCGTTCATCGTAGGCGCAACCCTGTGCGCCTGGCTGAGCCGCGTCCTTTCCGATCCGGTGCTGGTTCTGCTGGGACTCGGTATCATGCTGACAGGCTCGCTGGCCGTTGGACTGGTCTATGACCTGCAACGCGTCACGCTCGTCAAAGAGTATTTGCCTCGTCATTCTGACGATCATCGTTTGTGGGGTCGTACTGCATCTGCTGAAGATCCTGTTTCTTCCCTTCTTACTCGCCGTCTTTAGGCGATCGCTGAGATGACAACCAAAGCGGTATTCGGGGGCCGCCTCCCTTTCTACCCCCAGTGAGTCATGGCTCGCGGCGTGGCAGCGGACTCTAACCAGTAGTCACTCATTGGGGATTCATACCCCAAAATGCAGTCGCTTGGCATTTCATCCCAGTCACTCTGATTCGTCTGTGAAGGTTCGCTTCGCCATGGTCTTCATCCAACGGACATACTGTCGTGTTGACCAACCGCATTCGATGGTGAGGTTTTCCCAGTTCGGTACCAGAAGCATCGTCCACAAGGTATCCGTGGCCCTTTTGGGCGTCCATTCCGGCGCAAGGATGCCATCTGAACGCAGTGCCTCGACAGCTGCGCGACAACCGTCACGCATGGCCAGCATTCGGTCGTTCCAGGCCGCTGCCGCCGCTTGGTCAGTGTCCTGCGCCAGGAGAAGCGCTTTGGCGACGCCATAGATTTCCGGAATATAGTGACCCCAGAAATCGATATACAGCGTCAGGCGTTCGATGCCGGACGTCGCCGCTCGTGAGGGCGCGAGCCGGCGATCCAGGTTCAAGACCTCGTCAAGGTACCTCGTTGCAGCCACGAGCAGCTCCGCGCGCGATGCGAAGTGCAGGTAAACCGCTTGCCGGGAGATCCCCGCCGCCTTGGCGATATCCCCCATGCGGACGCCACGGCCCCCGTGTTCTTCAAGCATGCGGACAGTCGCGTCCAGGATTCGTGATCGGGTTTCGACATTTTCACTTGACATAGTGTCAACTCTAACCTAAGCTTGACACAGTGTCAATAGACGCGGTGTCAAGAATCAACCAGGAGAAAGACATGAACAGCAGCAGACTCTCAAACGGACTCACGCTCGTTCTCGGCGGAACCGGAAAGATAGGTCGGCGTGTCGTGGGGCGACTCGCGCGCCGCGGCTTGCCGACACGCATCGGGTCTCGCGCCGCCGATCCGTCCTTCGATTGGAACGACCAGAGCAACTGGGACGCCGTGCTTGAAGGCGTGAGGGCAGCGTACGTCAGCTATGCTCCGGACCTCGCCATACCGGGGGCGACGGACGCCATCCGCGCCTTCACCGAAAAAGCCGTGGAGCAGGGCGTCAAGCGGTTGGTTCTCTTGTCCGGTCGCGGCGAAGAGGAAGCACAACGCTGCGAACGCATCGTCCAGGACGCGGGCATCGAATGGACCGTGGTTCGCGCCAGCTGGTTCAACCAGAATTTCTCCGAAGGGGAGTTTCTCGACATGGTATTGTCCGGCGCAATCACGCTGCCAGCCGGGGACGTCCAGGAGCCGTTCGTCGACGCGGACGACATCGCCGATGTCGCGGTCGCTGCGCTGACCGAAGACGGCCATGCGGGCGAGATCTACGAGGTCACTGGACCTCGCATGCTGACCTTCGGGGAGGCAGCGGCGGAAATTTCCCGAGCCAGCGGACGCGAGGTCCGGTATATCCAGATCCCGCGCGAGGCCTTTGCGGCCGGCATTGCCGAGTCCGGTGCGCCGGATGAGATCGCGTGGTTGTTGGACTACCTGTTTTCCACCGTACTCGACGGTAGGAACGCTGACGTCTGCGATGGCGTTCAGCGGGCGCTGGGTCGGGAGCCGACGGATTTCGCCGAGTATGCGCGCCGGATCGCCGATTCGGGCGTGTGGAATGCATCGTCTTCAAATCGAACGGCGGCGATGAAATGAACCCGCTGATACCGATTCTGGCGACAGCCGCGCTGCTCTGGTCCGCCCTGACAGGGGGGCGTCTTCTTCGCGTTCGCCAGCTTTGTGATGAAGGCCCTCGTCCGCGTTCCCGCATCGGGGGGTATCGCAGCGATGCAGTCAGTCAGGTTGCGACTGTGCTGCGGGTGATCTTGAAGCTTGTCTGGAATCGACGACCCGATCCGGGAATCCCCCGAACCGGGTCGGCGTGATGATGCGAATCAGCGTCCGCCGGGTCGCTGGCCCTGTTGCTGACGCATCTGCTCAATGCGCTCCTGCATCTCCTTCTGGAAGGCGTCAGCCTCATCCTGGCTGATAAAGCCATCTCCGTTCTTGTCCATGCTCTTGAACTGTCCTTCGGCCTGCGTCTGAACCGGCATCATGAACTCTTCCATGCTGACCTTGCCGTCGCCGCTGGTGTCGATCTGTTCGATGAACATCACGGCAGGCTCTTTCTGAGGTGCTTCCTCGTGCCCCTGTACTTGCGCCTGCGCGACGGCAACGCCGGATGAAAACAGCAGTACTGCACTCAGTGCCATATTCACTTTTTTCCCTCCACATTACATCCAGTTGTCATAAGAATGGCGTAGGCATCGTATCAATGAATCCGGCCGCGAGAAACCGGCATGAAGAATTTAAGTATATTGCTTTATTCTAATACTTTACGCTACTCCGCATCGGGGAAGAACTCGTCTCCATAGTCGATGGTGATCTCCTCGTGAGGCTCGATACGCCGGGTCGCATACAGATCGTATTCGGCAAATTCGGCGCAGGGTGAGTCGCTGTGGTTGATGTAGCGCAACAGATTCTTGCCATCGCGACCGAGCCAGCGGCCCTGCTCGTCCTCCACCCAGAGGACATAGGTTCCGTTTTCATCCGTTTCGGGACCATCGTAGGTCCCGAGCCACTCCCCGACTTCGATCACGACCCTGGCGAACAGACCGTTACCATGAATCTGTGAACGTTCAACATAGAAGTACTCTTCAAGTTCACTGAGAGCGTCCATCGAGATCTTTACCCCCCTGGATCTATCGACCTAACCACGTCATTCAACATAGAATCCGCATCTATGGCGCGACGGTGCCGGCTAAATCGCGACCCATATACATAATACACAGATGAGCGATGGTTCCTTCGAAACGCCCGCCGGTGCGGAATCGTTGCCTGACTATCTGCGGGATGGACTGCGCGTGGTATCCATCGGCCTGAATCCTTCCATCGGCTCCGTGGCCGCGGGCTATTACTTCGCCAACCCGCGCAACCGGTTCTGGCCGGCGCTCAACCGATCGAGGCTCGTGGGAGAGGATCTCCTGCCCGGCCGGGAAACCGTCGAACACCTGTTTCGGGTTCACGGAATCGGTTTCACTGACATCGTGAAGCGACCGACCCGAAGCGCGACCGCACTTCGCAGAGAAGATTTTTACCGGGGCGCCGTTGACCTTCACGAAAAACTTCTTCTCTACCGGCCCGCGATCGCCTGGTTTCACGGGATGATCGCGTGGCGCAACCAGATGAAATTCGGAGAAGGAATCACGGGTCCTGCGAACTGGGGGGCGCAGGACTACCGGATCGGGGAAACACGCGTGTTTGTGACACCCAACCCGAGTCCCGCCAACGCCGCCTATTCGCTCGAGATCATCTGCCGATGGTATGCCGAATTGAAGGCGTACACTTAGGCGATTTCTGTCAAATGACATACCATCCTGCTTGTCTTTTCGTCCGTCCTCTATGTTGCGACAACCGTTCCATAGTTCGACTATGCGCCTGATGTCACGCCTTGATGACGAACGAAAATCCGGCGCAATCTGGTATGCCATTTTCCGGCAATCGCCTTAGGTCCTGACCCCGCCCGGACCCGCGATGCCGATTCGTCACGCTATCCTCTTGTCGTATAAGGGGCGAGTATAAGCGCGGCACTACCCGGCAGGATACCGCCCCGGGGACAGGCCCGTGAGCCGTTGATATACTTCGCCCGGTTCCAGTGCCAGCGCAGCGACGACACACCGAAGACTCGAGGAGGCCCATTGAAAGACGGCGTACGGCACTCTCCGGGTCGCGGCGTACGGTCTCCGCACGATCGCAACCGGGACGGCGTCCTGCGTAAGCTCGTACCCTTCCTGATCTTCGGCACGATCGGCCTGATCGTCCTGTACAACACCGTTCCCGGTTTCAGGATGCAGGTCGAGCAGCTCATCGATCCGGATGCTGCTGCGGCCCGCAGGATCTGTCTCAAAACCGCGCTATCCGAGACGGCGGACCCGGGGTTCGCCCGTGTACTCGATTTCGGCGAGGTGGACGCGACGCCGAAGGGCCACATCGTGCGGGGCGTCGTCACTGGCGAGATGGGGCCCGAAGGGGGAGAGATCGAATTCTCCGTCGATTGCCACGTCGACGCGACGGGCAGGATCGTCAAGAGCCACCGGGGCCCGAGAACGGTCGCGGCCCCGATCGATACCGCGGCGCCGACCAGACCGGGAACCGCGAAAAGACCACAGCCGGTCCGGTCCGACTAGATACCGGATGCGGCAGTCACACGAAAACCGTCGTGTCTTCAAGCCGTCACCGACACCTTCCGGGAGCATGTCATGAATCAGAATTCGCTTTTCGGCGCCCTGGGCCCAGCCTTACTGATCCTGCTGGCATCGGGCTGCAATACCCGGGAAGAGGGGGCCTCCGGTCCCGAGGACCTGCAGGGTACGGCCTGGGTGGCGGAGGACATCGAGGGCCGCGGCGTGATCGACATGCTGCAGTCCACACTCGAGTTCCAGGAGCCGGGACAGGCCGGCGGTAACGCGGGCTGCAACCGCTATTTCGGCAGTGTGTCCCTGAACGGAAACGAGGTGACGTTCGGGCAGATGGGCTCGACCCGAAAGATGTGCGCCCCCGCGATCATGGATCAGGAACAGAAATTTCTTGCCGCACTGGGGGCCGCGAGGACCTGGGAGATCCGAAATGGACTGCTTTTCCTGCGGGATGACGCGCAGGATGCGGTACTCCGCTTCTCGGCGAAGGAGAACCCCGCCACCCCCTGACCGTCTGTCCGCAGGAAGCGTTGCGTCGATCGACCCACCCGAAGGTATCCGGCCTCAACCCTGGCCGGATACCCCATTTCACTGCCTCCACCCCGCGAAGGCATTGGAATGAATCAACAGCAATACGAACCAGACGACGGTACGCAAACCGCCAACGGCTAGCATTCACGCGGCCTTTCCCGGACGCTCACTGTCATTTTGCACCCAGCCCGGTGTGGCGCTCCCGTCCTCGCCCACCAACCAGGGCGCCCACAACAGACCTAACCGGTCGATCGAGGTGTCCGTCTTGCGCGCCCGGACGATCAGTTCCGAGATCCGGTCTTCGGAAAACGCCCATCTCTGGCCGAGTTCCTCCACGGCCTCCTCGAAATCCCGCTCCATGGCCTCGAGCTTCTGCGCCGACTGCTCCAGACGTTCGCTCGCACGTGCGACGTCGTCCCGCTCGCGGCCGGTGCGTCCCGCCCTGCGCGCCGTCGACGCGGCGCGACCGATACTGCCTGAACTGACGGCCTTCCTGCCGAACAGCGCCCCGAGGACCGTCGCACCCAGCGAAATGACCGTGTTGATCTGCTGCTCGCGATGCTGGGACCTTTCCTTGTCGAGGGCTTCCTCGGCGCGCTGTATCCGATCCTTCAACGTCCTGAGTTTAGGAGCGTACCGCGCGCCCAACTTCTCCACCTCGATGTCCCGGCGCTCCCGCAACTGCTGTCGCACGAGTTTGCGAAACTCCGCCTCGTCCTGCACCGGGGACGAATACAGCCTGAGATCCTTGCAGTAGTACAGGGTCATGGGGTGATCCCTGTATAGCGCGGTCTTCAGGCGCTTGCCCCAGGTCGTGTAACTTCCCGCTCGCATACCCCTTGGCGGCAGGGAGGCGAATCCCGCGTCGGGCTCCGGCCCCTCTCCCGGTGCCAACCCCGGTTCCGCCTGGGCCGCCCCCTCCCAGGGATCCGGGGGCACGGGATCCGACAGCGGGACGGCGAGCCGGATCGACCGCCATTCGTCCACACCGGCGCGGGCATTGGCATAGTGCAACTGTGCCTCACCATAGAGGCGCGGGCGATAGGCCACACGCGCGCCCGCCGGATGACTCGCGACATCCGCAAACCACTCGTCGACCCCCGCGGCCAGGACCGGGCGTTCCCGGGGCCGCTGCGAGGCCGCCTCGCCCCTTTCCCTCTCGACGTCCGGAGAAGCGACCTCGTCCGGCGACGCATCCCGTTTCGCGCCCACCGCCGCCAGCTCACGCACCTGCTCCCGCGTCAGAGGACCACGGAGATACGAAAGCGCCCAGCGCGTCTGGAAGACCTCGGGGCCCTCATCGTGGACGTTGTTCATCAGGAAGACCCGACTACCCAGACCCGACAACAGCCGGTCCAGTTCACCCCGGTCGAACGCTGCGCCGGTCGCGCTCGATGCACCCTCCAGACCGTCAAGGACGCGGGCCTTGTCCCGCTCGGTCTGCAGCCGCCCGAGGAACCAGGTGCCCATATTGGACAGCCCCTTGTAGTCCAGGTCGACCGGGTTCTGTGTGGCCAGCACGACGCCGAGACCGTGTGCCCTGGCCTGCTTGAGCAGGGTGAGCATCGGGGTCTTCGAGGGAGGATTCGCCGTCGGCGGAAAATAGCCATAGACCTCATCCATATAGAGCAGTGCACGCAGACTGGATGTGCCTGGCTGCGTCCTGACCCAGGCGACGATCTCGTTGAGCAGCATCGAAACGAAGAACATCCGCTCCCGCTCGGACAGGTGCGCGATGGAGATAACGCTGAGCCGGGGTCTGCCCTGCCCGTTGAACAACAGACGCTCGACATCCAGCGGCTCGCCCTGCATCCAGGCGCTGAAACCCGGGGACGCGAGCAGGGCATTTAGGCTCATGGCCAGATCGAACCGGTCCTTGGAGGGAAAGAACGTCTCCAGGTCCATGACCCCGAGACGCTCGAAGGGTGGTGACTGGATGTCCGCGATCAGACCGGCCAGCGTGCAGTCGCGCCCCGCCCCCCAGGCACGTTCGACGAGATTCGAGAGCAGGATCTGTTCCCGGCCTCGCACCGGGTCCGCATCGATCCCTATCAGGGACAGCAGGCCTGAAACGACACCCTGTATCCGATCCCGTGTCGCGTCCGGGTCGTCCGCCTGACCCGGCCCGGGGGCCTCGAGCGAGCCGAGGATACGCAACGGCCGTCCCGAGGCACTGCCCGGGGTGAAGAGGGTGAGCTCGCAGGCGTCGCGGAAACGTGCGATCCTCGCGCCGTCCTGTTCCCATTGCGCAAGTCCCTTCGACCAGACCCCCGCCACATGGCGTGCGTACTCGTCCGCCGTCATCCCGTGGCGCGTCGCCTCCGCCTCGTCTACCCACGGGCGGAAGTCCTCGGGACGCAGTTCCGGGAAGGTCAGGAACAGGTTCGACAGGTCACCCTTGGGATCGATCGCGATGGCCGGGATGCCGTCGATGCCCGCCTCCTCCAACAGGGACAGGCACAGCCCCGTCTTGCCGCTGCCGGTCATGCCGACGCACATCGCGTGAGTGGTCAGGTCCCTCGAATCGTAGAGCAGCAGATCGTCCTTCAACTCGCCGGTGGACGGATCGAAGACACGGCCCAGATAGAACGCCCCCAGCTTATCGAAATCCTTCATCCCCCCTCCCGAGTTGCGTAAAAGTCCCGTCTCGCCGACACCCCCTGCGGCTCTGTCGGGAAAAACGTCGGTCCTGACGGAGTTTTCGACCAAAACGGTACGCGACGGCGCGCGACGGTTGCGACCCTTGCGGACTCCTGACACACTATCCTTCATTCCTCCCGTAACCGTAACACGTACCGAGAATCAAGCCTCGTGCCCCAGAGAAATCTGAAAATCCGGGTCCGGTTAGCCGGAGACGAACCCCCGCCACAGGATCTCCAGGAGGCCCCGTACGAAATGCGGGCACCGGAGCGGATGGTCATCTCCTCGACACCGCACTCCTCCAGGCTATACCTGGTGACGTCGCTGGTTGTCATCGCGATAATTGCCGCCGCCTCGGCGTTCGCCATCTACCGGATTCTCAGCGGTGGTCCCGAGATCGGGGAACAGGCGGCGGGCGGACCGGAATCGGTGGCGGGAAGCGAACTCGCCCCCCCCGAGAACGAGTCCATGGCCGCGTCGACCCCGCGTGAGATCCCTCGCACCCCTGCCGCCGGGACCCCGGAGCGGGAGACCACGCCGGCCGGTTCTGACGAGGTGGAATCCGGAGGTGAAATCGGTCTGGCATCGGGAGAACAGGACGTACCGGTCGCAACGGAGGACTCATACACGGGCTCCGTAGCGCTGCAGATACCGTCGCGCGAACCTGCACCGAAACCCTTGTCTGAATCCGACCCTGTTGAATCCGTACCCGAAACGTCCGCGGATGACACGACATCCCCGCTGACGGGCGACATGACCGCGTCCTATACGGACGAACCGGAGATCCTGGATGTGGCACCGCCGCTCGACACGGTCGGTGACACCGAGGAGACAGCGGTCGAGGTCGCATCGATCCCCGCCGAAGCGGCATCCACCGCGCCCGAAACCACCGTGGGCGCCTCCGAATCCGCACACATTGCACGTGCCGTGCTCACCTCCGGAATAGAGAACCGCGAACCGGTCGATACGATTGGACCGACCATCGCCCCGTTGGAGTCGACTGCGCGACAGGTCTATCTGTTCACCGAGTTTCGGGACCTTCAGGGCCACAAGGTCTCCCATCGATGGGAGTACGAAGGTGACATCGTCGCGACCGTCAACTTTCGGGTTGGTGGCAACCGCTGGCGCGTGTATTCGAGCAAACTGCTTCCGCCGCATATGACGGGGGAATGGCGCGTGACGGTGGTGGACTCTGACGGCGGCCAGCTCGGGAGCTATACCTTCCTGTACGAGTAGCGTCTCCCCCTCGGTCCGCGAGTGCACCTCGTGAGCACAGGGCTTCAGGTCGCCGACGCTAGCTGGCCGGAAGTCGATCGCAGACGCCGCGCCGGGGCCGTGGCAATACTGCCGGTCGGCGCCGCCTGCAAGGCCCACGGCAGACACCTGCCGCTGAACACCGACCAGATCCAGGCCGAGGCGATGGGTCGTTTCGTCGCCGAGCAGCTCGACGTCGTCGTCTGGCCGACCGTCACCTACGGATACTACCCTGCTTTCGCCGCCTATCCCGGAAGCTGCAGCGTATCCGCCGGGACCTTTACCGCCCTCGTCACGGACATTCTCTCCTGCATCTGCGCGACGGGCCCGGGGGCCGTCGCCGTGATCAATACCGGCATCAGCACCATCGATCCGCTGCGCCAGGCGATCGCCGCCGGTTCCGTGAGACCTGTCTCGCTGGTCAACATCTACGAAGGGAAACGCTATACCGAACTTGCCAAACGAATCGGGGAACAGACCCGCGGGGGGCACGCGGACGAACTGGAGACGTCGATCATGCTGGCGTTGCGCCCGCAGCAGGTAGACTTGAACCTGGCCCGAGCCTGGGACAGCCGGCCGGTCAAGGGGCGCTTCAATCGGCTGGACCCGGATGACCCCGGTTACTCACCCGACGGGATCTATGGCAACCCGGCGCTCGCGACGGCGGACAAGGGGCATCGTCTGCTCGAGGCGATTCGCGCGGATGTCCTTGCCGCGGTTCGATCTCTGCAGGCTACCGCATCATGAGTTTATCGGGGACCGGATAACGGCGCCACCTACTGTTGCATGAGTGTCCGTTTCATCGATTGCGAGGGTGTGATCGGAACTACACTGGAATCAAAGGGTCTTACCGCTGAGTGGTTCATTCAGCACGCCAAAGCTGTGCCGTCGAGTACGTGACAGAATATCGAGCATGTCCATCGAACAGGAACTACTAACACAAACAGACCAACAGCGCCGGCGCAGGTCTCTCGTCCTGGGTCTGGGCATCATCGCCCTGATTTCGCTCCTTGGCATTGGATTTGAGTTCCGTGACCGGGAGCCGAATTACTACGCGCCGGCTCGAACAGCCCTTGTCAATGCGCGGCTGCGGTTCGAGGAGTCACTAGGGCACGAACGAGCGTTGATCGCCCAGCTGGACAAGGCCCATCAGGAGTTGGACTCGGCGATCAACAAATTGGCTTTGGCCGCAAATCTGGATCCGGCTGACCAAGCCAGAATAGAGGACCTGCGATCAAGCCTCCTGTCGATAGAAAGCGGCGATCGTCTTGGTGAAACAAATTCGACAAAGCTGCATCGATTGTATGGTGATCTGCTGGCGAAAATGGACACCCTGATTACGGATCTGGAAAACCGACCCCGGTAATCAGATACCAGGCGGGAAACTGCCAACAATACTCCCGCCTAGTGCTCTGTCCCACGGTAGATTCTGGCGAGAAATGGAAGTAGATCGCGTCTGGAATCGCTCCTTGCTCCGCAAGTCCAGAAATTATCATCGCCTCCAGAATGTCGGCGATAGCAGGACCAGAATCGTGAATATTTCCAGGCGCCCCATCAACATGGCCGCCACGGCAATGATTTTTCCGAAATCGCTGACGTCTCTGAAGGTGAAGGCGACGGTTCCTAGCCCGGGACCCAGGTTGTTCAGGGAGGTGGCCACGGCAGAGAACGCGGACACCTCATCCAGCCCCGAGTGGATCATCAGCAGGTCCAACACGGCAAAGGTCATGACGTACGCGGCAAAAAAACCCCAGACCGACTGTACCATGCGCTCGTCGGCTACGCGAGACCCCAAACGTACCGGGAGCACGGCGTGGGGGTGCACGAGCTGGCGGACCTCGCGAATTCCCTGCTGTACCAGTAGCCGGACCCGGAGCACCTTCATGCCACCCGCGGTGGAGCCGCCACAGCCGCCAATAAAGCTGATCAGGATTAGGAGGATCGGCAGAAAATCCGGCCAGTGGGCAAAGTCCACCGTTGCGAAGCCGGTGCTCGTGATCACCGACACCAGCTCAAAGGTCGCGTCCCTCAGGCTGCGCGGGAACTGCTCATAGTTGCCTTCGAAACGCAGGGTGATGCTGACGAGCAAGACTACCAAGGCGCCGAATACGAGAAAGGTGCGCGCCTCGACGTCCTTCACGTAGACGAACGGGTCGCGGCGCTGCCAGAAGATGAAATGCAGACTGAAATTCAGACTTGCCAGAACCATGAAGAACACCGCGATCCCTTCGATGACCGCGCTGTCGAAGTAGCCGAGACTGGCATCGTGAGTCGAGAACCCACCGGTGGACAGCGTGGAGAAACTGTGGGCCACTGCATCAAATAGGTCCATCCCCGCAAACCAGTATCCCAGCGCGCAGATCGCTGTCAGCGTCACGTAGATGACCCATAGGGAACGGGCCGTCTGCGCCAGACGCGGTGTAAGTTTTTCCTGTTTCATGGGGCCGGGCACCTCGGCCAGATACAGGCGCATCCCGCCGACACCGAGGGTGGGCATCACCGCCAACCCCAGTACGATCAGTCCCATGCCTCCCAGCCACTGCAGTTGCTGGCGGTAAAAGAGTACGGAACGGGGCAACTCGTCCAGTCCAATCAGGACCGTTGCGCCGGTAGTGGTCAAACCCGATGCCGCCTCGAACACGGCGTCCACCGGCGACAGGGACAGCACCAGCAGCATAGGGCCCGCCGCCAATAGGCTCAGCAGAATCCAGAACAGGGCGACGACGAGGAAGGCGTCGTGCGTACCCAAATCGTGGGAACGATTGCGTCCCACCAACCAGAGTGATCCACCCAGCGTCAAATAGGCGATCATTGGGCCCAGGAAGCCCCACATCTCTACCAGCTCTGCGTTCCACCATGCAATAACCGCAGGTACGACTAGCGTGACACCGAATATGGTAGCGAAGATTGCAACGATGAAGACGATGGAACGAGGGTGCATGAACTCAAGCGGCCCGATGACGCGGTTTCAAGGGTTTCGAGCCAGCGCAGCTGTCAGGGATGACGACGCGGATATCGGGATCACCTGCCGTATTTGACGATGTCACCTCGGTAAGTACACCGGTACATAGGGAACTTAGGCGATTGCCGGAAAATGGCATACCAGATCGCGCCGGATTTTCGTTCGTCATCAAGGCGCGACAACAGGCGTATCGTCGAACGATGGAACGGTTGTCGCAACACGGAGGACAGACGAAAAGACAAACAGGATGGTATGTCATTTGACAGTAATCGCCTTGTGACTATTCGCAATATCCGCACTTCTTGACCCGGTCTAGTGCCCTGTCCAACTGATCATTGCGAGTTCAGTTAGCTTGTCAGCGTTCATGGCAAGGCGCGTCTCGCAGGGAAATGGCCGCTCCCTTTTCAAGCGGCGCAACGCCGTCCATGGGCGCTGACAAGCTAACCCCTCGGGCGCTCCCCTGGTGTCTCGCAGGTCCTGCCCCGAATATGGGCCATTGGCCGATTCGTTGAATACCCTTCAGTCCTACACTGATGCGCTGCCACAGTTTTCTCAATGATAGCGCGCATAGAGGTGTACCGACTCATCTCTCTACCTCGACCACAGGGGGACGGGCGCGACGTTGTTTTCGGTCCAGTCCGAGTGCGCTTCTCTTCCTTCCGGTCCGTTGGCCGCAAGAACCGTGATCCGGGTGAACGGAATGCCCCGAGCTTCCCGATTGCAGGTTCCCTGCCCGAGTATTGGAAGAGATAAACAGCCCCCTGTGCAATGCGCGAAGTCAATTTCGGTCTCTGCCTCTCTACGTTTACCAACCATTGTTCTCCGGAATTCGATGAAATCCGTGCCCACTGTCGGTACCACAGCAGGCGTTTTGTGATCCAGGTGGGTCAGGATCTTCTAGATCACCTGGCGGTCTTCGATGCAGACGATGATCCTGACACCCGCCGCGTGCCGGGCAGGTTTGATCAGGCATATCCGTGTACCCGAACGCTACGCGGCAGTTTACGACTGCGCAAATCGGCTCGCCTGCGGATTTGGCGATGTCGATACCGAAGACGCCCTTCAGACGCTGCCCCAGCTCCTGACCGCCCGAAATTCGGCGGGCGTTTGCGGTTTAGCGGACACCCTGTCCTTGTTCCCCCTGCCCCGCTTCGCAGGGGCCAGCAGTGCGCGGTGCTGGCTGTACGGCGCAAATCCGCCATGAAATCGCATCAGTTTCACCGCTGTTTCGGCACCAGCGCGGTTTGGTAGCCATTTTTCACTTGCGGGAAAGCCATCCGTGACGATGGTCTTGCCGCCACGCCCAGTTCCAGCCCGGCCTTCCCGACAGCTGATAGCCGAACTGCGGAAAGGAGGCGTTTCTCCCCGGAGACGGGCTTTGCAGACGTGTCGTGACCCTACGGCCGGACCCATGGTCTATACGTTTCACTGCAGGGCCAACCTGCAACCATAGGGTCGCTTCACGAATGCCAGGGCCACGGGCACGGTCAAGCTGTCTTGCTCCGATTTCTCGTCTACTTCGGCATCGGCATCGCCTGTGTCGTGGCGGCCCTGCCCTATTTCTCGTCACATTCGTCACCCTGCGGCCCCACATGGTCCACGATTTCACGGAACCGAGCGGCGACAAGATATTCTGGCGGGCCGACGGCTCGTGCTTCGACGTTGGCTACCGTTCCCGCCCGATCCAGCAGAACGGGGAGATCGTGGGTACGGTCGTCACGTTCTCCGACATTACCGAACGCAAGAAGGCCGACGAGCAGCTCCGACAGTCGGGAATCGGGAATCGTGTTTGCGATCAGCCAGGAAGCCATCATGGTGACCGATCCCGAGCGCAACATCACCATGGTGAACGACGCGTTCACTACCATCGTCAGAGCCCTGGTAAGGGAGGAGTTTGTGCTCTACTACCAACCCCAGATCGAGGTGGAGACCGGACGGGTGCGGGGTGTGGAGGCCTTGTTGCGATGGCGGCACCCGGAATGGGGACTGTTTTCGCCCGGGAAATTCATCGGGATCGCCGAGGAAAGCGGACTCATTCTGCAGGCCGGCAATGAGCGGGCGCTTTCAGGTCAATGATTCATCATCACCCATGAAATCCATCCCGCCCGATCCGTCGGACCCGAGTCCCGTGCGTGACCCGCCGGTTCCGCTCTTCGCCTGAGGTACACGCTGCAGGAACTCTGGTTCCATAAGCTTCAGGAACCCGAGCGCCTGGGGCGAGAGCTGCTTGTGCTTGCGCATCACCACGCCGTAGGTCCGCTCCGGGAAATACTCGCTGAGCGGCATTGCGGCCAGCGGTTCGTCCCCACTCAGGCAGATACTGGTGACGATGGACACACCGAGCCCCAGGGTGACGAACTTCTTGATGACCTCCCAGCCGCCGGCCTCCAGCACCACCTGGTAGTCCAGCCCGTGCTTGCGGAAAACGAGGCCGACGATGTGCCAGGTGCTCAGATGCCGGGGTGGCAGGATCAGCCCGCATTGGCTGACATCCTCCAGGGTGACCGGATCCTTGTTCGCCAACGGGTGGTCGAGCGCGGTAATCAGCATCGGCTGGTAGTTGAAGACCGGCAGATACACGATGTCCCGTGGCACATCGATCATCGAACCCACGGCGAAGTCCACGTCCCCCGCCCGCAAGAGCGCCAGTCCGTCTCGACCGGTGACGTTGTGCAGATGCAGGTTGACCCGGGGGTATTCGTCGTTGAAGCGTTTGACGTAGTCAGCCAGCAGATAGAGGATCGTGGACTCACCGGCCGCGATGTTCAGGGGACCCGAAGCCGCCTCGCCCAGGCGTTCGCGAAACAGCGCGGGAAGGTTATTCAGCGCCTCGATGATGGGAAGGGCGGATTCCAGAAACAGGTGTCCGGCCTGGGTCAGGGATATCCGGGGTCCGCGGCGGTCGAACAAAGTGATATCCAGGTCGGCCTCAAGGCTTTTTATGAGCAGTGAAACGGAGGGCTGACTCACGCACAGACGTTCCGCGGCCTTCGAAATGCTGCCCGACTGGGCGGATTCGCAGAACGCCCGCAGCTGTCGCAGGCGATTCGGGGGGCAGGGTTGCGATGGCCCGGAACTCATATCAGGTTTTTGCCGCATTAGGTTTTTGCCGCATTAGTAGAAGTGATAGTCACTATTACTAAAATAGCCTAGTCCTATACTCGGTTTCTCTTTACATTATTTATTATGTCCGTCTGGAGGCAAGGCTTTCGTGTACGTCGATTGCCGCCACTGACGAAGGAGAGGCCCAAGTGAGTGCGGGAACTGCGCGGCGCGCGGCCCGTTCAGGCCATAACCACTACATCCCGGAGTGATGCACATGACGAGAAACGACCAGATAGCGGCTCTCGAGAAGGACTGGTCCCAGAATGCGCGATGGAGCAACGTCAAGCGTGACTATGGCGCGGACGATGTCGTCGGGCTACGGGGTTCGCTTCAACCCGAACAGACCTTTGCCCGTCAGGGGGCGGAGAAGCTGTGGAAACTGGTGAACGGTGGCGCAGAGAAGGGTTACGTGAACTGCCTGGGGGCGTTGACCGGGGGGCAGGCGGTACAGCAGGCCAAGGCAGGCATCGAGGCCATCTATCTGTCGGGTTGGCAGGTCGCTGCCGACGCCAATACCTCGGAAAACATGTACCCGGACCAGTCGCTCTATGCCTACGATTCGGTTCCCACGGTGGTTCGGCGTATCAACAACGCCTTCAAACGGGCTGACGAGATTCAGTGGTCTAAAGGCATCAGCCCCGGCGAAGACGGATACGTCGATTACTTCCTGCCCATCGTGGCCGACGCCGAGGCAGGATTCGGCGGTGTCCTCAACGCCTTTGAGCTCATGAAGAATATGATCAGCGCCGGTGCCGCGGGGGTCCACTTCGAGGATCAGCTGGCTGCCGTCAAAAAATGCGGGCACATGGGCGGGAAGGTGCTGGTTCCGACCCGGGAGGCTGTCCACAAACTGGCCGCCGCCCGGCTGGCGGCGGATGTCATGGGTGTACCGACCGTGCTGCTGGCACGCACCGATGCCGAAGCGGCAAACCTGCTAACGTCGAACGTCGACGAGTACGACAAGCCCTTTCTGACCGGAGATCGGACCGCAGATGGTTTTTTCTGCACCCGAAACGGACTCCATCAGGCGATCAGCCGTGGCCTCGCCTATGCACCCTACGCCGATCTTGTCTGGTGTGAGACCGGCACCCCGGATCTCGAGTTTGCGCGAAGGTTCGCCGAGGCATTGCGCCGCGAGCATCCCGAACTGCCGCTTGCCTACAACTGCAGCCCATCATTCAACTGGAAACGAAACCTGGACGACTCGACCATCGCCAAGTTTCAACGGGAACTGGGCGCCATGGGTTATACCTATCAGTTCATCACCCTGGCGGGCATTCACAACATGTGGTTCAACATGTTCGATCTGGCGAACCGGTACGCCCGTGACGGCATGAGCGCGTACGTGGAGATGGTGCAGGAACCCGAGTTCGCCGCCGCCGACCGCGGCTACACCTTCGTCGCGCACCAGCAGGAGGTCGGGGCAGGTTACTTTGATGCGCTCACCAGGGTAATTCAGGGTTGTTCGTCCTCTGTGACAGCGCTGAACGGGTCCACGGAAGAGGAGCAGTTTCAGAAGGCCTCGGCTGGCTGACATCCGGTGAGGTGTCCGCCTGCAGCGGCGGTCGGACGCCCCTTGCCGGGGAATAACCCATGGAGTTCAAGACCGCCGATATATGCGACGAGTTCGCCGACCGCGTACAGGTCTGCGACCCCGTGTTCCGCAGCTTCGGGGCCGAGACTAGCTTTGCCGGAGCCATCGCCACGGTGAAGTGCTTCGAAGACAACTCCCGGGTGCGCGAGGCCGTGCAGATGCCAGGAGAGAGCCGCGTCCTGGTGATCGATGCCGGAGGTTCGCTGCGTTGTGCGGTACTCGGAGACCGGCTCGCGGAGCAGGCGCTACACAACCGCTGGTCGGGCATCGTGATTTTCGGATGCATCCGCGACGCGGTGGATATCGCAAGGATGAAAATCGGCGTAAGAGCGCTCGCGACCCATCCCCTGAAAAGTATCAAGCGGGGCGAGGGTCAGCACGGATCGACGCTACGCTTCGCGGGAGTGACGTTCATCCCGGGGGCGTACCTGTATTGTGACGACGACGGGATCGTCGTTTCCGGAGATCGACTGATGTGAGGTAATAGTCATGGCCTGGGGGCTGGCAAAGGATATCGCACGTGCAGTCCTGAGCGGATTCGAACGACACTTCTCCCTGTTCCAGAAGGTTACCGCAGGCGCCAGGCAGCGATTCGAGAACGCCGAGTGGATGGCGGTGCAGAACGCATCGCGGGAGCGAATCTACTTCTACGATCAGCGGGTCCGAGAAACCATCGCGCTGCTTCGGGAAAGTTTCGACGTTGCACGGCTGGACGAAAAGCTGTGGCAGCGGGTGAAGGTCGAATACGTTCGGCTGTTGCATCAGCACAAGCAGCCCGAACTGGCGGAAACGTTCTACAACTCCGTTTTCTGCCGCTTGTTCGAGCGTAAATACTTCAATAACCGGAACATCTTCGTCAGTCCCGCGGTCTCCACCGAACATATCGAATCCGACATACCGGCCCTATCGCTCCTACTATCCCGCGCGGGACGGTTTCCAGAACTGTGCCGCACAGGTCCTGGGTGTATACGGGTTCGCACTGCCTTTCGTGGACATGCGCCGCGACATCCGAAACATCCTGGGTCACGTGCGAGAGCATTTCGACGGCATCAGGGTCAGCCGTCAGTATTTCCATCTGGAGGTGCTGAGTTTCCCGTTCTTCCGCAACAAGGCCGCCTACATCGTCGGAAAGGTGGTGAACGGGCTGGAAGAAACCCCGTTTGCGCTGCCCATTCTCAACAACGAAAAGGGCGGACTGTTCGTCGATGCCCTGTTGCTCGGGGAACGGGAGATCGCGAATGTGTTCAGCTTCGCGCGGGCCTACTTCATGGTCGACACCGATGTACCCTCAGCGGTGGTGCAGTTCCTGCGACGGTTAATGCCGACCAAGACCAAGGCCGAGCTCTACTCCGCCATCGGTCTTCAAAAACACGGCAAGACGGAATTCTACCGCGACTTCCTGCATCACCTTCAACACTCCGGTGACGAATTTGTGGTCGCCCCCGGCATACGCGGCATGGTCATGACCGTTTTCACCCTGCCGTCGTTCCCCTATGTTTTCAAGGTCATCAAGGACGCGTTCCCCGAACCGAAAAGAATGACGCCCAAGGTGGTCAAGCAAAAGTACCAGCTGGTCAAACAACACGACCGTGTGGGACGCATGGCCGATTCGCTGGAATATTCCTACGCCGCCTTTCCGCTGGACCGGTTCTCGCCCGAGTTACTCAAAGAGCTCCAGACCGAGGCGGCATCGAGCATTACCTTCGACGAAGGGAAACTGGTTATCAAGCATCTGTACATCGAGCGGTGGATCACACCGCTCAATATCTACATGGCGACTGCAGCGGAACCCGAACTGCAGCAGGTGATCGATGACTACGGCGAGGCGATCAAGCAACTGGCGGCGGTCAACATCTTTCCGGGCGACATGCTGTTCAAGAACTTCGGCGTGACGCGCCATAAACGTGTGGTCTTCTACGACTACGACGAAATCTCCTACCTGACCGAATGCAACTTCCGGTACATACCCGAACCGCCCTACCCGGAATTCGAGATGTCCGCTGAGCCCTGGTACTCGATCGAATCCAACGACGTCTTTCCCGAGGAGTTTCCGTCGTTCCTGTTGACAAATCCGAGGATACGCCAAATATTTTTGAGGCTGCACGCCGACCTGCTGGACGCCGACTACTGGAACCGGAAGCAGGCAATGATTCGCGCAGGGGTCGTCGAAGACGTCTTCCCCTACCGGACCTCCAAACGCTTCCTCATCCATGAGCGCGAACCGTCGACGTTTGTCGCACCCGAAGGGAGAAGAACGGCCGAGCCGAGCGCCTTAGGCTGACCTTGCGCCGACGTTCTCATCTCCCGCTCGGAAAGGGGGATACACGCCGGTATTTCCAACCGATTCGGGAGATCGGTCATGCGGTACGGTGAATTCTGGATCTTCGCAAGCCTGGGTATCTTTCTCTTTGCCACGGGCACTTCATTGAACGCCAAAGACGTGGCCGGGTACGCGGAAACCGCCATCGTCTACCCGCAGGGGTTTTCGGTCCAAACCAAGCTCGATACGGGCGCGGACAACTCCTCCATCAGCACGAAAAACCCCGAATTTTTCATGCGGGACGGGGTCAAGTGGGTTCGTTTCCAGGTGACGAATCAGGAGAAGGAGACCGCGACATTCGAACAGGCCGTCACTCGAACGGCCACCATCAAACGCCACAACGACAAGACCCAGGAACGGCCGGTTGTCAGGATGGGGATCTGCGTGGGCGAGGTCTACCGGGAGGTCGAAGTGAATCTGGTGGATCGTTCCGGCTTCAACTATCCGATGCTCATTGGAAGAAATGTCCTCGAGGACAACTTTCTCATTGATCCGGGCCAGCAATTTCTCCTGAAGCCGGCGTGCAGACTGGAGAATTAATCCCGAGGTTTCTCATCCAGATTCATAACGGTACCGTCATCCCCATCGCGTGCTCCAGCGGGGATACCGCTATGGGGCGGGCGTGTGGCTCCCGCCTTCGGCTTCCCTGTGCCCGGTTCCTTCAACCACAGGAATAGGGGAAGGTCGGCGAGGCGGTTTCCCTTGTAGGTACCGATGAGTACAATCAGCGCCGCCGTGAACCACTGAACGAAGGCGAACGCGAGCGCCAGGAGGGTGGGTGTGAAGGTCCCGTAGGTACGGACTCCTACGATATTCCTCGCGATCTCAGTGATCAGGGCGCCGAACGGCAGCATCAGCAGCAAGGCAATCGCGGTCTGCGTGACCACCGGCAATCGCGTGAGATCCAGAACGTCGGCAATCCGTTTCGTACCGGTACCGAAAAGTCCTAACGGCACGACCTGACGGGAAATCTCGACGAAGCTGAAGACCTCGGTGGCCTCGTCTATCTCGTAGACTCTGTCGCCACCGCGGCGGAAAGGGACATAGCGTATCGGCAGAGTTCCGGCGTACCCGCCGACGGGATCGTAAGGTACCCAGCGTTCGTCCCGATAGGCCTCCAGGCAGTGGTGTGGCTGCGCCTGTTCATCCTCCTCGAGTACGAAACCGGTTACTACCCGCGAAGGGATCTTTGCGGCACGCAGCAATGCGATCATCGCGTTCACCGTTCCCTTTTCGCCGGCGCGCCCCTCCTTGAGTGCCGTCGTGGCGTCGGCACTTTCGATCTTGGGGTCATGCCGGATCCGGCGGCGAACGTGCTCGAAGATCAGGTCGACGGAGGTGTCCTGGGACGAGTCACCCTGGGTCAGGCTGTCGAGCGTCCGCGAGATCTCGTCGTCCTCCGGCTCGATACCCTCCCCGGCCGTCAGGTAGCGATCACGATCCTCCGGGCTCAGCGGGACGCTGGCTGCAAGGCCGGGAGTGGGAACCGTACTGAGATGTATGTTGAATTCGGCGAGGAACACATGGTCCCCGGGCCGCAATGCGACGACCACAATGTCCCGGGCAGCTTTCGGCGTTCGTAACCACCATGGAAGAAGTCTAACCGGAATTCCGCACCGACCCGAGACGAAAACACGCAGGGTCAGGGCAGGTACGGCCTGGATTTGCGGATCACTTGGCGACGAAACTGAAGCGGACCGGCAGCACCGTGGCCAGCAAGTGGCCATCGAGATAGCTCTGGTGGTTGGCCACGATGACGCACACCTCGTCTCGTGGGACGTGCTCAAACCCCTCCACCTCGATCGGCGTGAACGTCAACCTCGCCAGCAACCGGACGCAGCGCCGCATCAC
>JAJDOJ010000247.1 GCA_022340215.1 Gammaproteobacteria bacterium | reverse complement strand
GGGTCGTGAGCCAGGCGCTGTTCGGTTCCCGGCCACCGCTGCGAGAGACGCTCCGCAAGGCCCTCGAACTGCGCAGAAACGGGCTGATTCTCGGGCTGACGCTGTTGCGTCTCGACCCTGCCCGCGCCTTCGACCTTCCCGCGTATCAGCTCGAGGGGCTTCGGGGAAAGGCCCGCCGGCGGCGGCAACGCGTGCTCAACCACCGCGGGCACGGTCACGCCGTCTGGCTCACGGTGGCCTGCGTGAATCTCGAACTGGTCTGCTACCTCTCGCTGCTGGCGCTGGCCTGGCTGCTGGTCCCCGACACACTGCTCAAACCATTTCTGTCTGTCCTCGAGACCGGCATCCCCGGCGGTTTCGATACCGTCTTCAATCTCGCCTACTACATTGCCGTATCGATCATCGAGCCCTGCTACGTGGCGGGGGGATTCTCCCTGTACGTGAATCGGCGGACGGTCCTCGAGGGCTGGGACATCGAACTGCAGTTCCGCCGAATGGCCCGCAGGCTTTCCGCCTCCGTCCGTCCGGCGACGGCCGCC
This sequence comes from Gammaproteobacteria bacterium, assembly GCA_022340215.1. Taxonomy (NCBI): domain Bacteria; kingdom Pseudomonadati; phylum Pseudomonadota; class Gammaproteobacteria; species Gammaproteobacteria bacterium. The sequence goes on along the minus strand of JAJDOJ010000247.1, from coordinate 3,419 downwards.
GCAATGACGCTGGTCGCGGTGTTGCTGCTTCCCCCGATGATTGTCCCTGCCCTGGCCTCGGATTCCGGGGACGTGGACCGACCGGCCGCCGAGGATCCCGCCGAGGCGATCGCGCAGGTCCTGTCTGCGCCCGAGTTCCAGATCACCGAGCGCCGGGAGACGTGGGTCCCCAAACGGAGAACGGCCGACGACGGGAACGAGCGCAGGAGCCTGATCGGCCCGGAGACCGCCGCGCTGATCGCCCGCGTGGCGCGCCTGCTCATGTGGCTGATGCTCGGCTACCTCGTCCTGGCCCTGGCGGTCTCGATCTGGCGTTACCGCGGCGGGATCCGGCCCCGGCCGCCGGTTGCTCCCACCGCCCGGCAGGAACCCGTAGCGCCCCGCACACCCGCTGAGGCTGCCGCTGTACCCTTGAACCCGTCCACCGCGGCACGGTCCCTGTGGTCCGCCGGCGATCCTCGCGGGGCGATGTCGCTCCTCTACCGGGCCAGTCTCGCTCACCTGGCCGCGCGTGGTGCCTTGCCGGTCATTGCGGTCGACACCGAGCGGGACGTGGAACGCAGACTCGAGGAACTGAACGACCCCGGGCTGAAGGGCTATCTCTCGCGTCTGATCGCGGTCTGGCGACTCACGGCCTACCGGCACACGCCCCCGCCGGGTGACGAGGGCATGGCACTGATCGAGGAGTGGGCGCATCGATTCGGGGAGACCGGACCATGATCCGGGGTCCGATCCTGGTCTTCGTCCTGCTCGTCGTCGTGGCGGGCATCCTCACCTGGCTGTTTCTCGAAAACTTCGAGAAGCGCGAGGAAGACGTGTACGTCGGTTACCAGGGGGAGGCCCGCAACAACGACCTCCTCGCCGCCGAACGCTTCCTCCACACCATGGGACTCGGTGTTGGCCGCCTGGGATCCACGGGTCGACTCGCAGAGATCGACCCCGCCGGCAGTGTCGTCATCCTTGGCCGGCGCGGCGCGTCGGATACACCGCAAGGTGTGGCGCGGCTGCTGGGGTGGGTCGAGGCGGGCGGGCACCTGGTCGTCGCCGCACGCCGCCGGACGCCGGAGGCGCAGAAGGACGGCGATGGGCCGGTCGCCATCCCGGACGGGCTGCTCGACGCCCTGGATATCCAGGCCGTCACGGGATATCTGTCCGCCGAGCAGATTGCCGAGGCCTCGATTCCGGCCCTGGAACTGCCCGACGGCGAGGGTTTCGTCGAGGTGGATTTCGATCCCGACCGGCGTCTCGAGACGCAGGATACGGACGGGGCCCTGATCCTCGCCGGGGAGTTCGGCGCCCACCTGATCCGCCGCACGCAGGGTGAAGGGAAGGTCACGGTGCTCTCGGACATGGCGTTCGCCACCAACGGGGGCATCGGCAGGGCCGACCACGCCGAGTTTTTCTGGCGGCTGTTGCGAGTCGACGGGGAACCGCCGCGACAGGTCTGGTTCGTCGTGTCCCAGGGAATGGCGGCCTTCTGGGTCCGCCTGTGGGAACGGAGCTGGATGCTGGTCGCGAGCCTGGCCCTCCTGCTCGCGGCCTGGATCGCCTCGGCCGCGCCCCGTTTCGGGCCGCTCGTGCCCGCCCCGACGCCCGGGCGAAGACGGCTGATGGAACACGTCGAGGCGAGCGGGCGATATTACTGGCGATCGGGTGCCGGCAACCGACTCCTGGCGGCGGTGGAGCACGCCCTGTTACGCGAAGCGGGACGCCGGCGCGACACGGTCTGCGACCGCCTGCATGCGGCGCTGGGATCCCGGCGAGGCGAGGCATCGCCGTTTCCGCCCGACGCAGGTTCCGAAAGATCCGCATTCACGCGCACGGTGCGTACCATGGAAACCATCAGAAGACACCTATGACCGACACAGACCAAACCAAGGGGCCACAAGCGACACGGTCGGCGGCGGACCTCGAACGGGCCGGCGAACTGGCCGGCGCGCTGCGACGCGAGATCGGCACCGCATTGCTCGGCCAGGCGGCGGTCCTCGACCAGGTGCTGGTCGGACTCATCGCCGGCGGCCACGTCCTGATCGAGGGCGTACCGGGTCTCGGCAAGACGCTGCTGGTCCAGGCGCTCGCGCGCAGCTTCGACGGCAGCTTCACGCGCATCCAGTTCACCCCGGACCTGATGCCCGCCGACGTCACCGGGCACGTCATCTACAACCCGAAGTCCGAACGCTTCGTGGTGCGCAGCGGCCCCGTGTTCACCAACCTGCTGCTGGCCGACGAGATCAATCGGGCGCCGGCCAAGACCCAGTCGGCGCTGCTGGAGGTGATGCAGGAACGTCAGGTCACGATCGAGGGCAAGACGCTGGAGGTCCCCAGCCCCTTCATGACCCTGGCCACGCAGAACCCCATCGAGCAGGACGGCACCTATCCCCTGCCCGAGGCGCAACTGGACCGCTTCCTGCTGAAGATCTCCATGGACTACCCGGCGCACGAGGAGGAGCTGTCCATCGTGCATGCGGTCACCGACGGGGGAGTGGGTCAGGACCTCGACGTCTCCGGGGTGCACACGATCGCCGACGCCGAACGGATCCTCGCATTGCAGCGGGCCAGCGCAGGCATGCTCGTCGATGCCGGGGTCATCGACTACGCGGTGCGCATCACCCGCGCCACCCGCGACTGGCAGGGCATCGCCGTCGGGGCCGGTCCCCGCGGGGCCATCGCCATCGTCCGCGCCGCGCGCGCGACCGCGCTGCTCGACGGACGGGACTACACCACACCCGACGACGTCCGCCGGGTCGCGCTGCCCGCGCTGCGGCACCGCATCGTCTGTTCACCCGAGCTCGAACTCGAGGGCCGGGGGCCGGACGACACCCTCGGCGAGATCCTCTCGCACATCGACGTCCCCAGGCGATGATCCCCACCGGCAGGCTCCTGGCCCTGCTGCTCGTCCCCGCGACCGTGGCATTGCTGGTCTGGTTCTGGCCGGAAGCGGACCCGCTCTGGTGGTCCGCGCTCGGCGCCGTGGCACTGCTCGCTGTCATCGACGCCTTCAGGGTTTGGAGGATCCCCACACCGCGGGTCAGCCGACGGGTCCCCGAGGTCATGGGTCTGAACGGCACCGGCAAGGTGCGGCTGACGTTCCACAACGGCGGCGCCCGAACGATCGAGATGACGGTCTTCGATCATTACCCGGACAGTCTCGATGCGACAGGGCTCCCCGGCACCGTTCGCACCGCCGCCGGGGAGGCCTCGGCGTTCACCTACCGGGTCATACCGCGCAGACGCGGTGAATTCCGCTTCCCCCGCACCCAGATTCGCCTGCGCTCGCCGCTGGGTCTGTGGATGCACAACCGGGTGCTCGAGAACGATTCCCGCGTCCGGGTCTATCCCGACCTGGCCGCCGCCGATCGCTACGCGTCGCTGGCGCGCGGGCGACACCTGCACCTGTTCGGCATACACGCCAGGCGGCT
>JAJDOJ010000246.1 GCA_022340215.1 Gammaproteobacteria bacterium | reverse complement strand
ATGAGCATGGAAACGGCGATCGGCAGGACGGGCCGGGCACGGATGGCACCGGCGGTCGCAATGGCGGCCGACACACCACAGATGGAAATACCCGAGGAGAGCACTGCCGAGGCGTCCCGTCGCAGCTTGAACACCTTTCGGCCCAAGGTGTAGACGATGGGCCAGAACAACAGGTAGGCGACAAAGGTCGCCGCTGCACCGGACAGTGCAAGCTCCACCGCAAATCCGGTTGCCTTCATGGACATCAAACCCAGCTTGATACCCAGGAAGACAATGGCCGTCTTGATGAACCACTCGGGCTTGGCCGCCTCCCTGAGAAATCCGGCCAACCCTCTGAAAAGATTGCCGATAAGCAGGCCCACGGCCAGGGCCAGCATGTAAGAAAAGCCGCCCCCGAGCTGCAGTCCCCAGGAGAGTCTTACCGCGTGCTTGGCCATGTCCACGGCCTTGGTCGCAGTCTCTGCATCGGGCTGTTGCCCGGCCACGGTGTTGACTCCGAGGTCCTTGAGCGCCTTGTTGATCTCCTTGCTGCAGGTGTTGACCTTGCTCGTGCAATACACGTCACTGCCGTAGATCTCGGACTGCATGACCGACTGGGTCGTCTTGAGTGCCTTGAAATGGGCCTCGTGCCCGATGATCCAGACCGACCAGGTGATAAAGAAGATAGCCGTGAATCCCCAGAAAAACCGCTTGACGTTCAGCCGCTGGAAGTAGGCGCCGATGCAAACCAGGATCGTGAAGACCGCGTAGGTCGTGAGGAGCGACATAAATGGAGGCATCTCCTCGTAGGCCTTACCCGCAGGCGCCACGAGCTTTCCCCACGAGAACTCGGCCAGGAGATTGGTGATCTCCCAGGTCTTGGTCTTCGTCATCCAACCCACCAAGTCCACGCCCCAGATCGTCAACAAACCGGCAAAGAACATGAGGAGCCCGAGCCACACGGCCCACCAGTCCTCTGTGGAGAGCATTCCGTCGGTCCATTTTCTATTAACAGCCATGCTTTATCACCCCTCGGTAGATTTGTTGGTATGAAGTAGTTATGCGTGGGACTACAAGTCGACAGTCACAAAACGGTTGAAGTAGTGCGTGTGGTATTGCCGGAGCCAGGTGGGGATGGTATCGAAATCGAAACCCATAAAAACGGTGACCCGCTCACCAGGTAGGAAGGTGCTTGACTCCAGCAGGACGCGCTTGAGATCCGCATCCAGGGCCTTGAACTCTTCGCCCTTCGCCACGAGGTTGTCGTTGTGAACTACCCAATGTCGCCCGTCGTGGACGAGAATCAACTCCAGATCCGCTTTCATGGCTTCTTTCGCCCAGAGGCTGTGGAACCGCTTATGCTCTCCTCCTCACGGAAGGCGAGATCCAGTACAGACGTGCCGGTGAGTCGCCGTCGTTCCCTGGCGGGCACGATCCGACAACTCAGCAGGAAACCCAGGCTCTGCGCTCGACGGGTTGCCGCCTGCTTGCGCACAGGCATACGCCCCGTGCATCACGCAAACACGAACCGCTCCTTCGCAATAAGGCGATTGCCGGAAAATGACATACCAGATCGCGCCGGATTTTCGTTCGTCAACAAGACGCGACAACAGGCGCATAGTCGAACTATGTCACTGTTGTCGCAACACAGAGGACGGACGACAAAGACAAGCAGGATGGTATGTCATTTGACAGAAATCGCCTAAGGGAGATCTATTTGAGGATGAACGTGTTGATGAGCCATCCCAGGATGATCAGACCGACAATGGCCAAACCGATGCTATATCCGACGAGCTTGGTCTCCCACGACTCCCAGGGTTCCGCCTCCTGCAACAGCGCTCCGGCGGAGGCATCTTCTTCTGTCTGGCCTGCGGCATGTTCTGTGTTCATTTTCTCTCCTCCTCAAGGTGGTGTCGCCAGACCGCGCGACTCGGACAGTCGGCACCCGGCCCAGTTTGGGCGAATGTATCACCCTTCTCGTGCCGTCGCTACTCTCTCTATACTTAATACAGGAGAGCGACCATGGGCCCGATATCCCGGGCCCAGTTGAGGAAGCGTCCCGGGGACTACTGCCTCGCCTCGAATATCAGTCTCAGTACTTCGGTAATCCTGCGCATTGGGATCCTCTTGTCCGGCATAGCTCCCCCCGTGAGAAAAGCGCGGGGGTATGCCGGATAGAGTTGTTGAGTAATTCCAGTGCCTTTCTATAAATTCCGGGGATCGTGACCGGCGATTCCGGCAACGTGACCGCCGATTTCGGAAATCCGGTCAGAATCGGTCACGATGAAACGGAATCAGCGGTCACGTTCGTCCGGAATTCGCATTTCCCTTAATTTTCCGATCATCGGTCAGGGTACCAATGGCCGGCGCAATGATGCTCTGCGGACTCCGGCGGGCGGTGAAGAATCCAGGTTAAAAAGCGTCGATCAGACCCGTTGCAGTGAGAAACCCCAGGATGATGAGCAGCAGCCCAACGAACAGAAACTGCTTCATATACGTGGCTTCCGGCACATCGATACCGACCCTTCGATAGAGGGACGCAAGGACGTGTCCGATCCTGTGGCGAAAGCCAATGAGCAGGAGGCCCAGGACCAGCAAGCCGATGGCGATGACTGTTCTCGTTTCCTCGTCCATATCTGCCGACCAGAGTGCATTCCTCGGCGCGGGGCACCGGTCTCACGCCCCTGCAGTCTGCTCCGGGTCCGACGCCGCCCTCGGCGCCGGGGCCACGCAGGGCATCACGGCGGCCCGGATCTCTTCCGCTGACCCTCGCTGTCGTCCGTGAACGGCATCTTTCCCTTGATGGCCCAGTAGCCCAGGAAGAGCCCCAGGGTCAGCGGGAACAGCAGACGAAGCGACACCATGAGGTCCCCAGGCCCCCCGCCGGCGCCGGCGCCGGAGTATGCGTAGAGGCGGATCGCAACCACGGCGAAGGACAGCAGCGCCAGGACGCCCGCCAGGATACGCAAGAGCAGTTTGAGCGATGGGCTGGCGGGGCTCATGGTGAGGGTCCGAGTCTACGACGAGCCCGGTACGGCACCCGCCACCCACGCCAGCGCCTCGCTGCCGGGGCTCTACTCGGTGTCCGTCCTGAAACACCGCTTAGGCGATTGCCGGAAAATGGCGTACCAGATCGCGTCGGATTTTCGTTCGTCATCAAGGCGCGACAACAGGCGCATCGTCGATCTATGTCACTGCTGTCGCAACACAGAGGACGGACGAAAAGGCAAGCGGGATGGTATGTCATTTGACAGAAATCGCCTTATGCCTTCCCCGTCCGTCAGGCCATCGCCGGTTTGTAGTCCGGACCGACAAGCTTATCTTCCAGGGACTCAGGCAGAAATCCAAATATCTTTACGGCCAGCACTACCATATCGAGCAGTATGAACCGTTCCACACCGTGGTGCTCGGTGATATAAGCGAACGCTGCTCATTAGCGATGAGGCCCTAATGTTGTCAAGAAAAAATCCTGGATTGCTCATGCAAGGAACTGGTGAGTGCTATGTTGGAAAGGTATCACCGGCTGAGGGGGTGAGTAGTTACCCTGTCGGAAGTGAAATTGCATGTAGTCTGTCAGATCCCCACTGACCTTCAACGAGCGCAGCTTGAAGATGGCTTCGGCTCGCTCGAAACCCCCAGCGCGCTCTGGTGATATCCATCCGGTCCTTGACCAGATGACGACACGCGCCTTCGATGACACCCGTGGCGATCGGTAATCCTTCGGCCAGCGCCAGGTCGTATTGCAACCGCGTTTGGTTGTCTTCGATAGAGTCGGCGGCCTTGTCGACCGGCTTGCGTTCGCCCTGGCTCAGTTGCGCCCGGGTGCGGCCCGTCGCAGGCCTACCGCGACGTCCCGGGCCCGGCCCTTCTAGCACGGCTTAGGCCCCGATCCAGAACCCAGCTCTCGCGTTCCTCGGGCCGGTTCGGGTGCAGCGCATGACCCGCTTTCCAGAGGTCCTCCAGCAGATGCCCTGAATCAGGTGGCGCAACAATTCCATCCCTTCGCAATGGATCAGGTCTCCACCTCCCCATGCGTCAGTTGTTTCGGGTCCGGATCGTTGAGCCTGCTAATCAAGCGCGCGAATTGGCCATACGCATCCGCGTAGTGGCCCTCCATGGAATCGACGGAAATCGAGTAAGATGGCATCGAAGGGGTCTCCTCGGGTGTGGCATAAGATTGGTCTCTTTGGTTTCATTCCTAAAAAGAGGCCCCTTCTTCAACGCTTGGTCTCTACCGCCTCGCTAAACTATTGTTTCTCCGTTGCATAGCGTCGTTTCAGAAGAGCCGCACCCATCGACAAACCGAGGTGAAACTGCGATTTTTGAATCATTGACTATCACGGTGTGACTGGACTAAGCTGCAAAACATAGAAACTAAGCCCGCCGGGGGATATTATTGCCGGGTGATGCGGTGAAGCGTCTAACTCCGCTACAAAGCCTAGATTGTCCCAGCGTTAGCTAACGGGCTGGTTGCGGCGGGCGCGCTCCGCAGAGGGAGGTAACCATCGCTGCAAGACGGATAGCGCGGCCTGGGCCAGAGCCCTAGAGGTTCAGATGTCATTAGAGAATCGCTGATGAATCCGTCCCTGGACTAATCAGCGACGGAAAGTAAAATATAGTTGACTGAGGAGTAAAAAATAATGCCTATCGAAATAGGTGGTAAGACGCTTGAAACTGATGTGGAAGGCTACATAAAAGATATCAGCCAGTGGGAACCGGAGGTTGCGAATTTTATGGCCGGGCAGGATGGAATAGAACTCACGGACGAGCACTGGGAGATTCTCAACATACTGCGTGAATATTATAATGAGTACCAGTCCGCTCCGGCGATTCGGGTGCTGAACAAGGCCATCGGCAAGAAGATGGGCAAAGAGAAGGGCAACAGCAAATATGTGTATGATTTGTTTCCCGAGGGCCCGGCTGTGCAGGCGTGTAAGTACGCCGGCTTGCCCAAGCCGACCGGCTGCGTCTAGGACACTGTCAGTCTTAACTGACCGAGGGTCATTGGCTCAAGAGAGGACTCAATTAATCCTGGCTAGTGAGTGAGTTTTACCCGTATCGATGGAGCGCTGAAACAGACAGGTTATGGCAATGAGGCCTCAAAGACCGACAGCTTCCTGGTTTAGCTAATCCCTGAATAGGCGCGCGGGAATGCTGAGGCAATCCGCGAAGGTAGTCAGATGCCGCGATCTTTTTTTGGAGGTCCAGAAGCCCATGGTTTTTATAACAGGTCTTTTCGCGCTGCTGTTTTATGCCGCAACCGCGATTCTGTTGGGCGGGTTGGTTTACAAGATACGCCAGTACTGGCGTATCCCCACTCCGCTGAAGATTCCCACCACACCCGCGCCTGTCACACGGACCGGCGTGGTGCTCCGTATGGGGCGCGAGCTTGTCTTTTTCGAAAGCCTGTTCCGTGCAAACAAGTGGAGCTGGACCTTCGGCTGGATGTTTCACCTGGGCCTTTTTCTGGTGCTCGCCTGTCACCTGCGTTATTTTACCGAACCCGTATGGGAGTGGGTCGTCCTGCTTCAGCCCTTCGGCAAATACGGGGCCTTTGCGATGGTCGGGGGGCTAGGCGGGCTTTGGATGCGTCGTCTGCTGGTCGATCGCCTACGCTATATCTCTTTGCCTTCGGACCACCTCATGCTGGCCCTGCTGATGGGTATCGCCGGCATCGGTCTGATAATAAGTAATGTCACTCACACCGACGTCGTGGCCGTTAAGGAATTTTTCCTGGGGTGGATGCGCTTCGATTGGGGCCACCTCCAAACCCTCCCCGTGGATGTCGCGCTGCTTGCGCATCTGCTGCTGGTTATTGCGCTGATGGTCGTGTTCCCGTTCAGTAAGCTGCTGCACGCACCGGGCGTATTCTTCAGCCCGACACGCAACCAGGTGGATAACGCGCGGGAGCGGCGCCACCTCGCGCCGTGGGCGGCGGAGCTCGAATCTTCCGATAAGTAACGCGCAGCTCGATTGCATGCACTTAGGTCTTAGGCTACGAGTGAGAGCAGGAACCGCAAATGGCTGATTTCGAGATACCTGAACTTACAGAGAAACGGGTCGTACCCAAGCTCGTGCCAGGCGCCATGTCCCACAGTGCGCCGCATGTGGCGGACCCCGAACTCCAGGATCCCCTCGGGTACCCCGGTGAGCTGGTGGACAACTGGGAGCAGGTGGCGATTGATAAGCTCGGCGAGCTGAAAGGAAAGTACCGAGGCCTGCAGGTCTTTCTGGATGCCTGTGTGAGGTGTGGCGTCTGCACCGACAAATGCCATTTCTACCTGGGTACCGCTGACCCGAAGAACATGCCGGTGGGACGCCAGGAGCTGCTACGCAGCGTTTACCGACGCTACTACACGCTGGCGGGCAAGTGGTTCCCGAGGCTGGTGGGTGCCCGGGACATGACCCAGGAAGTCCTGGACGAGTGGTACAACTACTTTCATCAGTGTACCGAGTGCCGTCGGTGCTCTGTGTTCTGCCCGTTCGGTATCGACACCGCCGAGTTCGCAATGGCTGGCCGCGAGATCTTGAACTCGGTGGGCAAGGGGCAGAAGTACGCAAACGAGGTCATCGGTAAGGCCCTGACGATCGGCAACAATCTGGGTCTGTCGGGAAGGGCGATTGCGGATACCCTGGAAAGCCTGGAAGAGGATGTCGAGGAGGAATCCGGCGTCAAGGTTCGCTTTCCGATAGACGAGAAGGGGGCCGAGGTGCTTCTGGTGGTACCCTCGGCGGATTTCTTTGCCGAGCCCCATGTCGATGGCCTGATCGGTTATGGCAAGGTGCTCCACCAGGCGGGCATAAGCTGGACGTTCAGCTCCTACGCCGCCGAGGGCGGCAATTTCGGCCTGTTCATCGGCAGCTACAACAACACGCGGGAGTTGTCCAGGCGCGTACGCAAGGCGGCCCTGGACCTCGGCGTCAAAAGAATCGTCTTCGGCGAGTGCGGCCATGCCTGGCGCGTGGCATACAGCTCTCTGAACACGCTGGCGGGTCCTTTTGATTTTCTCGATCCCCGATACCCGGTGCCCCAGCACATCTGTGAGGTCACCTATGACCTCATGAAGCGCGGGGTGTTGAAGTTCGACAAGTCACAGAATGACCATATGGTCCTGACCTTCCACGACTCCTGCAACGTGGCGCGCGCCAGCCGTTTGGGAGACATGCCCGGCGGTCAGTTCACCATCCCCCGCGAGATCATCAAGGCGACGTGTAATCATTTCGTGGAAATGTCGCCGGATACCCTCTACGACGCCACCTTCTGTTGCGGCGCCGGTGGTGGACTGTTGACGGATGAGCTCATGGAGGTGCGGGTCAAAGGCGCCATGCCGCGCATGCAGGCCGTGAAGCAGGTGGCGGACAACCATGGTGTGACCCACATGGCGAACATGTGCGCCATCTGCAAGAGTCAATTCACGAAGATCTTCCCTTACTACGGTTTTGGTAAGGATATGATCGTGAGCGTACACCAGCTGGTGAGCAGCGCGATCATTCTGGACAAGCAAGATTAGGCGATTTCTGTCAAATGACATACCATCCTGCTTGTCTTTGTCGTCCGTCCTCTGTGTTGCGACAACAGTGACATAGTTAGACTATGCGCCTGATGTCGCGCCTTGATGACGAACGAAAATCCGGCGCAATCTGGTATGCCATTTTCCGGCAATCGCCTTAAGGCGAAAACAGGCTCCAACCCTGAAAGAGACGCTTGAAAAACATCTTGGCAATCAGCACTGAAGGGTTGAAGCAAATGCGCCACTTATCGTCGCTATAGTTGATGGCGACAGCGAGCGGAAGCGCAGCAGGAGAAATAAGCTTTTTGAGGGCGACCAGTCCCACAAGCGTCGACTGGTTACATTCAGATGGTATGGGCGAGTAACGGTAGGGGCGGTAAACCTTATGAGGCAGTCACTTCTGTATGTAGTGCTGGCGTCAGTCACGGTGATGGTCAGCTTGCCGGCCGGCGCTGAAGATTGGACGCCCAGGCCTGCCATCGTGAAGGCCAAGGGTGAGAAGTGCGTGCAGCCAACCGATGTGATGCGCAAGCGGCACTTCGAGTTCATCCTTCCTCAAATGGATGAAACCGAGCAAAAGGGTAGCCGCACCGAGCGGTACTACCTGACGGATTGCATTGAGTGTCACGCCACGCGTGACGAATCCGGTACGTATCTTCCGATCGACGCCAAAGGGCAATTCTGCGAAAGTTGTCATCGCTATGCAGCCGTCTCCATAGATTGTTTCCAATGCCACGAGAGCACTAAAGAGGCCCCCGAAATTGAGGCAGTGCCCTAAGATAGAGTTTTCTTGTTGGACAAAACTTCCAGCGGATTCCGGTGTCCGTGATGTGCTAGGGTGAATCAGTATGTATGTATTTTTCAAAGCGGTGCAGGGGTTCATTCGGGTGCTGTTTGGGTATTGCCCGGCTTGTGGGTGGGTGCCTGACTGGAGTCAGAATTCGTGGTTTCGCCGGTCATCCTGTGATGTCTGCAAAGGGTCTCGCCGGTATGGTCGAAAGGGTACGGATCGAAGGGGAAACCCGGTCTTTGGGTATGAAAAGCCAACATGGGGGGAACGGTGGCAGTGGTTAAAGCTCCATATTGAAACAGCAAAGAGACGCAATCTCCTGTAAGGATGAGTAGGAATGGCCAGTCTACATCACCGATTTCGGAATTCGTGGCAGTTACTCGTACAACTTAAAAACCGAACGCCGATACTGATATTAATCGTTGGCCTTTCGGCCTTACTGTTGGTGGGGTTCGCCGGTACAGTCGGTGTGATCCATGCGACATCAACAAACCGTTTCTGTGTTTCGTGCCATGAAATGGAAGGCGTGTATGATGAGTACAAGAAATCCAAGCACTACAGCAATGACGCTGGAATCATGACAGAATGCCAAGATTGCCATCTACCACCGGTTCACGACGCCACGGATAGCATCGGTTATTTGAAAGCGAAAACATTGGCTGTAAAGGATGTTTATCATCACTTGCTTGGGACGTACCCAACGCCGGAGGTATTTGACCAGGATAGATTGCCAATGGCTCACAGTGTTTGGAAGCGTATGCTGAGTACCAATTCAGCCGTGTGCCGTGATTGCCACTCTGGTGGCTTGGTTGATGAGGATCATCCCGTCGGTGAAGCTGACAACTGTATTGAATGTCACATGAAAGGCAAGCCGATCGCCCATGCTAGACCATGGCAGCCGATTGCCGAGGCTGGTGAAGAACACGAGGTCCCGAGCGTCGAGGCCACGCAATAGGGACCGTGCGCGCACACGGGCGGCCCGAGAGGTCGCAAGTGGCAAGCGTCATGGTGCCCGGTTCGGGCAGGTCAGTTTTTCCACGCGATCCAACAGCCCTTTGAGCCTTTGCAGGGCTTCCTTGTATGGTCCGAAAGTATCGCCTTTCATATCTCCGCCACTCTCCAAGCCTCGCTTTTCCCCATTTTCAACGACCTACAGCCGCTGAAAACGATGGCATATCGCCATGGTGGGAAGATCCCGGCTTCAATCGAAACCCGGGCGGCACTGGGGCGGCCTTGTCGTTGGAGTATAGATTCTTTGTCTGTCGGTTCTCCTAAAATAAATAATATCTGTAGTGACCTACTAATCTTGGTGCATTTGACGATCTGTGGTATTTCAGTGACATAGATGGGGGAAGCGGGAAGACTTCAGTTCGTTTAGCCGTTTGGGCTGCACGCTGATTTTGTGACATATTTGTGACATCATAGGCGTCCGTTAACCATTCAGACAATAAGCTCTGTCGGGCCCTGTCTGAGCCACTTGCGCCAAGCAGGCGAGAGTATGGTGTTCAAACTCAAGAAAGGCCTGGACATTCCCGTCGAGGGAGAGCCTGAGCAGGTTATCCACGAGGGTCCGCCACTGGGCTCGGTGGCTCTCATGGGCCGCGATTACATCGGGCTGAAGCCGTCTTTTGCGGTCGAGCCGGGGGAACCGGTGGCACTCGGGCAGGTGCTGTTCACGGACAGAAGCGTGCCCGGCGTTTCCTACACCTCTCCGGGCAGTGGCACCGTGACGGAGATCAACCGGGGTCCCAGACGATCGCTCGAGTCCGTGGTGATCCGGCTGGAGGGAGACGCGCAGCGAACCTTTGCCGCCTACGATCCCGTGGAACTGCCGGGATTGAGCGTCGACCAGGTCAAGGAGAACCTGCTTGAATCCGGTTTGTGGACGGCGCTGCGCACGCGCCCGTACAGCAAGGTCCCGGCACCCGACTCCCGCCCCGACGCCATCTTCGTCCTGGCCATGGACAGCAATCCTTTGGCCGCCAGGCCCGAAGTCATCGTCCACCGCTACCGGCGTGAATTTCTGAGTGGCCTGACCGTGATCGCCAAGCTCACTGAGGGCAGGGTCTACGTCTGCAAGGCACCGGAGGCGGATATCCCGACAGACAACGGTCCCGCCGTCCAGGTGGCCACGTTCTCCGGCCCTCATCCCGCCGGCCTGGTGGGCACCCACATCCATTTTCTGGCGCCCGTTGGCGCAGGGCGTACAGTCTGGCACCTGAACTACCAGGACGTCATCGCCATCGGCCATCTGTTCACCACTGGTCAGCTGCCCGTGGAACGTATCATCTCCCTGGCGGGACCCCTTGTAAAAAGACCCAGACTGGTCCGAACCCGAATCGGCGCCAACGTACAGGACCTCCTGGAGGGCGAGTTGCATGACCTGGGGTGCCGCGTGGTCTCGGGCTCGATCCTGTCCGGGCGCCGGGCGTCGGGAACGGTGGGCTATCTCGGGCGCTACCACCTGCAGCTTTGCGCCCTGGCGGAAGGCCGAGCGCGGGAGTTTCTCGGCTGGTTGGCGCCCGGCGTCAACAGTTTCTCGGCAACCAATGTGTTTCTGTCGCGCCTCGCAAAGGGCCGGCGGTTTCCACTTACCACCTCGCAGAACGGCAGCCTCAGGGCCATGATACCCGTCGAGGCATATCGGCAGGTCATGCCCCTCGACATCCTGCCTACCCAGCTGCTGCGAGCACTGGTCGTTGGTGACACAAACATGGCCCAGGCCCTTGGTTGCCTCGAGCTGGACGAGGAGGACCTGGCTCTGTGTAGCTTCGTGGATCCGAGCAAGTATGAGTACGGCCCAGTGCTCAGGGACACTCTCACGCAAATCGAAAAGGAAGGCTGATGCAGCGTTTGCGCCGTTATCTGGACCGAATCCAGCCGCTCTTCGCGAAAGGCGGCCAGTTCCAGAATTTCAACGCCCTCTACGAGATGGTCGACACCTTGCTGTACACGCCGGCCGATGTGACCCGGGGTTCGCCCCACGTGCGCGATGGCCTCGACCTCAAGCGTCTGATGATCTTTGTCGTGCTGGCCGTGACACCCTGCGCCTTGGTGGGGATATACAACACCGGTTACCAGGCCAACGCGGCCATGCTGGCGATGGGGTTGGAGTCGACGGGCGGTTGGCGGGGCGCGTTGCTGGGGGCGCTCGGAATCGGCTATGCCCCGGACAGCATTTGGGCTTGTTTCTGGCACGGTTTTCTGTATTTCCTGCCGATCTACGTCGTCACCCTGGCCGTCGGCGGCTTTTGGGAAGCATTGTTCGCGGGGGTAAGGAATCACGAGATCAACGAGGGGTTTCTGGTCACCTCCATGCTGTTCACCCTCATCCTGCCCCCTACCATACCACTCTGGCAGGTAGCCTTGGGCATCTCCTTCGGGGTGGTCATCGGCAAGGAAGTATTCGGCGGCACGGGCAAGAACTTCCTCAACCCGGCGCTCACAGGGCGGGCGTTCCTGTTTTTTGCCTATCCCGCCCAGATGTCGGGAGACGTCTGGACTGCGGTGGACGGTTTCAGTGGTGCGACGGCGCTTGCTCGGGCCGGGGAAGGCGGCATGGCGGCGCTCGCCGAGGCCAATGTTACCTGGACGCAGGCGTTTCTAGGCCAGATGCCGGGCTCCCTTGGCTCAACCTCCACCCTCGCATGCCTGTTCGGTGCCATATTCCTTATCGTCACTCGCGTCGCTTCGTGGCGCATCATGGCGGGCGTGTTTCTGGGGATGGTATGCACTGCTCTGATGTTCAACATAGCGGGTCAACAGCCCATGGCCGGGATGCCTTGGTACTGGCATCTGGTGCTGGGCGGTTTCGCCTTTGGGATGGTCTTCATGGCTACCGATCCGGTGTCGGCGGCCATGACCGATGCCGGGCGCTGGATATTCGGCCTGCTGATCGGGTTCATGACCGTCCTGATCCGGGTCACTAACCCTGCCAATCCGGAAGGTATCATGTTCGCCATTCTGTTCGCCAACGTGTTCGCACCGTTGATCGATTACTTCGTGATACAGGTGCACATCCGCAGGAGGGTCCGCCGCAGTGCCTGATGAAACGAAAACGGCGCCGCGGCGAGCCAACGACAGTATGGGGAAGGTCCTGCTGGTGGCAGTGTCCCTGAGCGTCGTCTGCTCGATCATCGTTTCCACAGTCGCCGTGGCCCTGCGACCACTGCAGGAGGCCAACAAGACCCTGGAAAGGAAGCGCAACATCCTTCTGGCCGCAGGTCTCTATCGGGAAGACGAGGACATCGACTTGCTGTTCGAGCAGGTGGAGATACGATTGGTCGACCTTGCCACCGGCGAGTACGTCGAAGGTGTCGATGCCACGACATATGACCAGTACAGGGCGGCGAAGGACCCGGACACCGGTGTCGTCATACCGCGCGACAAGGACCTTGCCAAGATCAGACGGCGGGCAAAGGACGCGCCGGTCTACCTGGTGCGCGACAGCACTGGACTCCGCTCAGTCATTCTGCCGGTGCACGGCTACGGCTTGTACTCCACCCTTTATGGCTTCATCGCGCTGTCCCGTGACGGCAATACCGTCCAGGCGATGCGCGTTTACGAACATGGCGAGACCCCGGGCCTCGGCGGCGAGGTGGACAACCCGGACTGGCTGGACAAGTGGCAGAACAAGCTTGTCTATGACACAGACGGCCAGGTGCGCCTCGCCGTGGTCAAGGGCGTAGTGGATAGTGACAGCCCTGAGGCCCGTTATCAGGTGGACGGCCTTGGGGGGGCTACCATGACCAGCCGGGGTGTTACGAACCTCGTTCGTTACTGGCTGGGTGAAGAGGGTTTCGCACCTTTCCTAGCAAGAATTCGTGCAGAGAGGAGTTAATCATGCAGCAGGCAGACGCAGAACGCATTCTCCTGGACCCGCTGGTGAACAACAACCCTGTGATCCTGCAGATCCTGGGAATCTGCCCCGCGCTCGCGGTCACCACCTCCCTGGCCACGGCCCTGGTGATGGCCGTGGCCATGACCTCGGTGCTGGCCTTGTCGAACGTATTCGTCAGTGCGATTCGCCACTACGTACCCACCAACATTCGTATCATCGTCTACATGACCATCATCGCCTCCCTGGTGATCGTCGTCGACCAGCTACTTAAGGCCTACGCCTATGAGCTGAGCAAGCAGCTTTCGGTATTCGTCGGCCTAATCATCACCAACTGTATCGTGCTGGGGCGTGCCGAGGCTTTCGCTTCGAAGAACCCGGTGTTCTCCAGCTTTCTGGACGGTGTCGGGCATGGACTGGGTTTTAGCCTCATCCTGATGACGGTGGGGACCTTGAGGGAGTTGTTGGGTACCGGCAAGCTGCTCGGTTATCAGTTTCTGCCGTTGGAGAGAGAGGGCGGCTGGTATGAACCCAACGGCCTGATGCTCCTGGCGCCCGCCGCGTTCGTCATTATCGGCCTGCTCATCTGGGCAGTACGCAGCTGGAAGACCGAACAGGTCGAGAAGCCGCAATATCAGATTCGCCAGGTACACCGGACCGAGGTGCTGTGATGGAAGGTTATCTCAGCCTGTTGATCAAGGCCGTTTTCGTCGAGAACCTCGCCCTCACATTCTTTCTGGGTATGTGCACGTTCCTGGCCATCTCCAAGCAGATCGAGACCGCCATGGGACTCGGCGCGGCGGTGATCGTGATACAGACCATCACCGTACCCATCAATAATCTGGTATTTCACCACGTCCTCCAGGAAGGCGCCTTCTCCTGGGCGGGCCTGCCGGACGTGGACCTTAGCTTCCTCGGTTTCATCACCTACATCGGGGTGATTGCCGCGATGGTGCAGATCCTGGAGATGACCCTGGACCGTTATTTCCCCCTTCTCTATCACGGCCTGGGCATCTTTCTGCCGCTGATTACCGTCAACTGCGCCATCCTCGGCGGATCGCTGTTCATGGTGGAGCGGGATTATGCCTTTGGAGAGAGCGTGGTGTTCGGGTTGGGCAGCGGGATTGGCTGGGCGCTGGCCATCACCCTCCTTGCCGGTATTCGCGAGAAGCTCAAGTACAGCGATGTACCCGATGGCCTGCAGGGCCTCGGGATCACATTCATCAGTGCCGGTCTCATGTCCCTGGGCTTCATGGCCTTTTCCGGGATGCAGCTCTAACCCGTATGAACAAGATACCGCTGTGGATCATGTCGGTCCCAACCCGGGTGATGTACCGCTTAGCTGGAGGGAATCACCATGGTTGAGATCGCCATGGGCGTGGGCATGTTCACGGCCATCGTGCTCATTCTGGTTTGCGTCATCCTCATGGCGCGCGCGTGGCTGGTCACCACTGGCAACGTGACTATTACGGTGAATGGGGAAACGTCCTTTGAAGCCGCGGCGGGTGCGAAGCTCACAGACGCCCTCGCCAGCGGTGGTCTGTACGTCTCGACGGCCTGCGGTGGCGGCGGTACATGCGGTCAATGCCGGGTCAAGGTGCTAGGGATCGACGACCCACTTCTCCCCACGGAAGCGACGCATATCACCAAACGAGAGGCGGCGGAAGGTGACCGGCTTTCCTGTCAGGTGACTGTGAGACACGATCTCAATGTGCAGGTGCCCCGGGAAATATTCGGCGCCAAGACGTGGGAATGCTCTGTCCGCTCCAACAGAAATGTGGCCACCTTCATTAAGGAACTGGTGCTGCAGCTGCCACCGGGGGAGACGATCAATTTCCGTGCCGGCGGCTACGTGAAGATCGAATGCCCGCCCCATCGCCTTAAGTTCAGCGACTTCGACATCGAGCCGGAATTCCGTGACGAATGGGACCGTTACAAACTCTGGCGTTACGAGTCGGTGGTCAAGACGCCAGTGGGTCGCGCCTATTCCATGGCGAATTACCCCGGTGAGAACGACATCGTGATGCTCAATGTGCGGATTGCCACCCCGCCCTCCGTTGCGCCTCCCTCAACACCCCCCGGGATCATGTCCTCTTATATATTTAACCTGAGACCCGGCGACAAGGTCACGGTTTCGGGGCCCTTTGGCGAGTTCTTCGCCAAGGATACGGACAACGAAATGGTATTCGTGGGTGGCGGTGCAGGCATGGCACCGATGCGATCGCACATATTCGACCAGCTGAAGCGCTTGCGTGCGAGGCGCAAGATGACCTTCTGGTACGGGGCGCGCAGCCGGCGGGAGATGTTCTATATGGAGGACTTTGAACGGCTGCAGGAGGAGAACGAGAACTTCAGATGGTACATCGCCCTGTCGGACCCTCTGCCTGAAGACAACTGGACCGGTCACACCGGGTTCATCCATACCACGCTGTACGAGGAGTATCTCAAGGATCACCCGGCCCCGGAGGAATGCGAATACTATCTTTGCGGCCCCCCCATGATGAACTCCGCCGTGATTCACATGCTCGAGGAACTGGGCGTGGAAGAAGAAAACATCTTTCTTGACGACTTCGGGGTAGGTGGACGCTGATCGAATGACGCTGTTTCTGATGAGCTTACTGATATTCCTGCTGGCCATGCTGGGGCTGGGTTTGGGGATACTTGCCGGACGGCCGCCGATAAAGGGGAGCTGCGGGGGCTTGCAGGGAATCAAGGGACTCGGCAGCGGGTGCACGGCCTGCGATGGGCCCTGTCCCGAGCGGGAAAAGGCGGACTCGCGCCGCCATCTTTGACTCCGCCGACGCCGAGCGGCGAACCATCAAATCTCATGTGCTTGCCCAGCATGGTCGTTAGCCCGGATATCTCAAATGTTCACCGCAGAGAAAGCAAGGGTTTACAAAAGGCAGCGCCTCACACTCTTGCCTGATAGGATGTAATCGCCGTTGCGTGCTTCCGCGCTCGGAGAATCCCTTAGTTTCCTGAGCCTGTGCGCCATATTCGCGGAGGAATTATGCCAAAATCCGTCGCCGTCAAAGATTATATGTCCGCAAATCTGGTCACATTCAGCCCGGACATGGATATTCTCAAGGCCATCAGCCTTCTGATAGAGAAACGTATCTCCGGGGGCCCGGTTGTGGACAAACAGGGTAACCTGGTCGGTGTGCTTTCAGAGAAAGACTGTCTCAAGGTAGCCCTGCACGCAAGTTATCACAGCGAATCCGCGGGCACGGTCGCGGAATACATGCACGCGGAGACGAAAACTGTGGATGCAGACACCAACATCGTCGACATTGCCGGCATGTTCTTACGGGACGGCTACCGCCGCTATCCGGTCATGAAAGACAACCGTCTCGTGGGCCAGATCAGCCGGCGTGATGTGCTGATGGCACTGGAAAACCTCTGGCAGTAATAATCCTACTGGATTCGGTTGCGTACAATCCGCGGCCGTTTGCACCTGCGTCAAAGTTACGCAAAGTTATAGTGGGGATTCTGCCGGAAACCGAAAGTC
The DNA here is from genome assembly GCA_022340215.1 of Gammaproteobacteria bacterium. Lineage (NCBI taxonomy): Bacteria > Pseudomonadati > Pseudomonadota > Gammaproteobacteria > Gammaproteobacteria bacterium. Next base: position 5,140 of record JAJDOJ010000246.1, on the reverse strand, counting down.
GCGGCAGCAAGGAGATCGAAGATGGGTAAGACACTTGAGCCACCGCTAGTCAGTGATCTCATAATCACAGACGTATTCACCGTCTCGCCGGATATGACATTGGAGGAGGTTGTACACCTGTTGATCGAGAAGCAGATCCCCGCCGCTCCCGTCGTGGTGGGAAAGAAGGGCGACTTGGAGTTGATAGGGATAATCTCTGAAAGGGATTGCATGGAATACCTGTCCAGCGAGGTTTTCTATGGGAACCCGAGCGTCACAGCCAAGCACATGATGGAACGCTTCCCGCTCTGCGTGTCACCTGAGACCGACATCTTTTCCATGGCGATCATATTCACGCAGCACCCTCACAGGTACCTGCCCGTCGTGAAGAAGAAAAAGCTGCTGGGATTCATCAGCCGACGTGATGTTCTCGGCGGGCTATTCAATTTTCACAGGAAAGTGGCCAAAGAGACATCAGCGAAGAAATCGCCGCTGGATTATCACGAACTCGCCAACCTGCGGTTCATCATTAAATAGGGTTGGACAGAGGCTCGTGCTCTGCCCAACTCTGATCATTGCGAGTTCAGTTAGCTTGTCAGCGGTCATGGCAAGGCGCTCCTCGCGGGAATGGCCGCTCCCTTTTCAAGAGGCGCAACGCTGTTCGTCCATGGGCAGCTGACAAGCTAACCCTTCGGGCGCGCGCGCTCCCCTGGCGTCCCCGCAGCCGCGTTGCAGCGTTTGTGACCAGGGAAATGGCCATTGCCTGCACGCGCTACGCCTTATCGCGAAACACCAGGGAGCGCTGAACCCGTAATTAGTTGGACTGAGCACTAAAATCCCATGCCCATGTTAATGTACCCTGTAGGACATGCCTCGAAACACACATGACAGCCCGTACAACGGGTATAGTCAGTGAACATCACCTTGCCCTTGGCGCGTTTCATACTGCGGGTGATGGCCTGCTGGGGGCAGAAGATCCGGCACTGATCACAGACGTTGCACAGCCCACAACTCATGCAGCGGGCCGCCTCGGCCAGAGCCTGTTCGCTAGAGAGCGTCTTTCTGATTTCGCTGAAACTGGCGACGGCCTCGGCAACATCGATCTCCACTTCCTCGTTGCGGGGGGCCCGCGGGTAGTAGTCCAATCGCAATTCAGTGTGTTTCACCGGCGCGCCCATGTGTGGGCGTTTGTACTCTCTCCTTTGTAGATAGGCGTCCATGCCCCGGGCGGCGACGCGGCCCTGTCCCGTGGCGTTGGCGGAGATCCCAAGGCCTAACACGTCTCCGCCGGCAAAGACGCCAGCCTGGTTGGTTTCTCCAACGCTGCTGGCATCCACCCAGCCCCACTTGTTGGCCAGCTCCGTCATGCCACCCACAAGGTCCGGTTTCTGTCCAATGCCCACCATGACAGTGTCTACCGGAAGCGTGAACTCCGAGCCATTGATGGGGACAGGTCGGCGGCGTCCGGACTCGTCCGGCTCTCCCAACTCCATGCGAATGCACTCGACGGCGGTGGCTCGTCCGCCTTCTGTGACAAAGCGTACGGGAGCAGACAGGTACTCGATACGAATCCCTTCCGCTTCCGCGGCATCCACATCCTCTGAAATGGCCGGCATCTCGTCCCGGGTCCGACGATAGAGGACGACCACCTCCGAGTACTTGGATACCCTTTTACTGACCCGAGCCGCATCCACCATGGTCTTGTCGGAAATGGTGTCTTGTACGGCCACCTGCGCTTTCACTTCCTCGCCGAGCTCTTCCTCGTCGATTTCCTGAACCTCTGCGAGATCCTCTTCCTCGCGCTTCAGTGCCTGCAGCCGCACGGAGACGCGGGCCGCGTCCACCGCACTGTCTCCGCCGCCGACGACCACGACGCGATCACCGATGTCCACCTTGGCTCCTGTGTTGACGCGGTTCAGGAAACTGGCGGCGGTGAAGATGTTCGCGGAGTCCTCACCAGGAACGTCCATGTTAGCCCCTTTGTGGGAGCCGCCGGCGACATAGACGGCATCGAAGTCCCGCCGGATCTTCCCGAAGGAGATGTCCTCGCCCACCTTGGTGTTGCACTTGAGCTTCACACCGAGATCGAGAATGTTCTGGATCTCCGCATCCAGTACATCCTTCGGCAGGCGGTAGGGGGGGATGCCGTAACGCAACATGCCCCCGGGTTTCTCATAGGCCTCAAATATCGTGACCCGATAACCCCGGCGGGCCATCTGATAGGCAGCGGAAAGGCCGGACGGCCCCGATCCGACGATGGCTATCTTTTCAGGCTTGACCTCATCGGTGAGCTTCGTCAGCTTCAGCTTGCGCTTCAACCCATAGTCGCCGATGAATCGCTCCATGTTGTTGATGGCGACGGCGCCGTCTTCCTTGTGCTTGCGGTTGCAGGCTGTCTCGCAAGGATGCGGGCAGATTCTGCCGTGCACGGATGGCAGAGGGTTCTTGTCAGTCAGTATCCGCCAGGCCTGGTCCAGCACCTCTCCGGCCGTGTCGTGAAATAGGTCCGCCTGGGCAATCGTAGTGAGGTAACCGCGAATGTCCTCGCTGGCAGGGCATTTATTGCGGCACGGCGGCAGACGTTGAACGTAAACGGGACATTTCCAGCTGCGGCCGTTGCGGACCACAATTTCCTCGGGGTCGAAGTTCTTGAGTGTGACCTCGACCTCGGCGCGGGACAACCCGTCACGAAAGATAGTGGTTTCCATATCCCTCGTTCCTCTCGCATATTCTCGTTATGGTGGCTAAATCCGGACGTGTGTAGACCGGTTGTAGGTCCACATGGCACCGGGACCATCTTCGATGTGGTACTTGGTGAACGGAAAACCGGTCTTCTCAAAGAAACGCTGCCAGCCAATGCGCTCGATCCACTCGCCCACCCGCTCCCAGTCCTTGCCCCCCTCCTTGTAGGCCTGCAGTATCTTGCGTACGGCATCCGAGACTTCGGGCCAGCGTGGCGGATTGTTCGGCAGTCCCCAGACTGCCAGTTTCATCAGAGACGGTCCGCTACGGGTATTGGAGCCCTTGCCGCCCACCCAAATGGAGAGCGTATCCGTTTCCGCATCCCGGATCTCCATGCTTGGGCACTGGCCATGACAGGCCCCGCAATACATACACTTCTCCTCAACCACCTCGACCGACTGATTGCCGTCTACCACCGCTGGCCGGATGGCCGCCACCGGGCAGATGGCTACGACCTTGGGCAGATCGCAGATCTGCATGTTGCTATGGTTGGTACGTGGCGCATGGTGGTGCTGAACAATAACCCCGATATCCGCATGCCGGCCGCAGTTGATCTGGCAGCAGGAAGTCGTGATCTTCACCCGGTTGGGGAAACGCTCGTTCTCGAACTCATCTATTAGATCGTCCATCAGCGCCTTGACTGTGCCAGCGGCATCCGTCCCCGGCAGGTTGCAGTGCAACCATCCCTGGGTGTGGGAGATATTGGAGATAGATGGGCCCGTACCACCGATCGGAAATCCCAGCTCCGTCTTGATGGCCTCGATCAGGGGCTCCACGTCCTCCTCTTTTTCCACCATGAATTCAACGTTCGTGCGCATGCTGAAGCGCAGATATCCTTGACAGAACCGATCGGCGATATCACAGATCTTCCTTACCGTATTCGGGCTCATGGTGCGTGGAGATCCGGCCCGGACCGTGTACAGTGTGTCTCCACTCTCTGCCACGTAGAGCAAGACCCCCGGACGGATTCGCTCGTGATAGGCCCACTTACCGTAGTTCCTCGCCATCCCCGGGTGGAGAAGGTTCTTGTGGTCAGGTACGCCTTGGTCCCGCGGTGCAAGTTTGGCGCTCATTCTTAATCCCCTCAGTTCACAAATTTATGGCGCTAGTCAGGCTGAAAAATGGACTCTCGCGTCTGCTAGGGAGATGATTCCGTGGACTCTGGCTCCCGTTGCCAGACCGGAGGTTCCTGATTCTGTTCGCCCCCAAGCCGGCCTGGGGCCAGCTCTTCAAACTTGATGTACGGCGAGGTGCGCGTTGTGGCCACCATTCTCGGATCGAGTTCCAGGCCGGCACCTTCAATGAAAGTCCCCATGCCGACCCGCGCAATGAACTCGCCGATACGCTCGTGATCCATGGCGTTGTCGTTCCAGAACTCCCACATCCGATCGATGAGGTCGGTAAGATTCTGGAAGTCTTCTTCGGACTCCAGCGGCATGAACGGCACGATGACGGAACTCATGGTGTCACCGATCTTCAGGGTACGCTTGGCGCCGAGACAGATGGTAACGCCTTTCTCTTTCCCGGGTTTCAGGGCCTTGTGCATGACATTGATGCAGTGCATGCACCGCACGCAATCCTCATGATCGACGACCAGCTCCTTGCCCTTCAGGGAGATACAACGTGTGGGACAGCGAGTAATGACATTGTCGATGACGTGCTCGACACCCTTCTCATCGATGAACTCGGCCACCTTTGCCTGGTCGATCTGCATAGGGCCTCGCCAGGTACCGATGATGGGCATATCGGAGCTTATCATGGCGTTGGCGCAGTCGTTGCCGCAGCCGGAGACCTTCATCTTGAACTTGTACATGAACTCCGGGCGGTGGAGCACGGAGATGTAGTGGTTGGTGAGAAACCGCGTGGTCTCCATGGTGTCAAAACAGGCCATCTCACACCTGGCCTGGCCCACGCAACATTGCAGGCTGCGTAAGGCCGCACCGGACCCGCCTAGGTCCCAACCGTTTTCCATCAGATCCTCGGCTGCGGCCTTGCTACCATCGTTGCTGAATCCCAGCGCGAGGATATCGCCCGTCAGCCCGTGAAGCTGAAGGATGCCCGCACCATTGCGTTCGCAGATATCGGTCAGATTGCGCAGCTTCTCGGTCGAATAGACAAAACCGGCCGGGGGAAGAACGCGAATGGTATGGAACTCTGCGAGATCCGGATACTTGTCCGCCTTGTCAGACAGGCGCGCGATTATCCCGCCTCCGTAACCGGAGACGTTCAACACGGTACCGGTCCAATAGTTCCATTTATTCTCGTAGGATTCCTCGAGCTGATTCAGGAGCTGGCCGACTTGCGGCTTCGTGTTGGACCACTCCTTGAGGTCGGTTACGAAGCTCGGCCATGGTCCATGTTCCAGCTCGTCGAGTAATGGGGTGTTGAGCTTGGTCTTCTTTGGCGCTTTTCCGCCATT
>JAJDOJ010000245.1 GCA_022340215.1 Gammaproteobacteria bacterium | reverse complement strand
CCGGATCGCCTCCGGGAGGTAGCGCACGATTCGCATCGACGAGATCATCCGAAGCGGCAAGGCCCCCTTGCCCTGGGAAACAGTCTATCGGGCCCCCTCCTTGCTGGCGTCACCGGCAAACCGATCAACGACCGCCGCACTCCAGGGAATAACCCGGTCCGGGGTCAACGGCTCGCTGATATGGAACCCCTGCAGGCTATCGCAGCCCAGGGCGGAAAGCTGCCGATAGATCTGTTCGCTCTGCACGCCTTCGGCGACCACCCGGATCCCCAGGTCGTGCCCCAGATCGATCGTTGCCCGGACGATCTTCTCGGCATCGGCATCGGATTCCATCTCCATGACGAAGGATTTGTCTATCTTTATGCAGTGCACGGGCAGTTTTCTGAGCCGGGCAAGCGACGCGCGGCCAGTACCGAAATCGTCGATCGCAACGGTAAATCCCGAATCGGCCAGCAGCCGTATGTTGGCCTGGACCCGATCCACATCCTGCATCACACCGCTCTCGGTTACCTCGACGATGATTGCGGTCGCCGGCACACCATGTGCCTGCAGCCGGGACTCGAGTCGATCGATCAGCATCGTATCCTGCATGTCGGACATGGAGACGTTGACACCGACATTGATCTCCGGCTTGAAGTGGCGCCAGCGGGCGAGGTCTGCGCATACCAGATCGAACACCCGATCGGTAAGCGGGCAGACAAGACCGTTGCGCTCCGCAAGTTCGATCATTTGCTCCACGGAGAAGCGGCGCAGCTCCGGATGATCACAGCGGATCAATGCCTCGAAATAGTGGATCCGCCCGGAAGATGTCGCAATCAGCGGCTGGTAGGCCACGCGCAATCCAGCCTGCTCGATCAACTCCCGCAGCGCCGCGACCGGTGCGTGTTCGGCACCGGAATTCCCACTGGCGGCCTGCCAGTACACCGCAAAGAATTCCACGTGACGCTTAGCCTGGTAGAGTGCAATCTCGGCAAATCGCACCAGATCGGACACAATGCGCGCATGCGCCGGATACAGCGAGGCCCCGATGCACAGGGTGGCACTGATGACGTGCCCCTGGACGTGGAACTCGGGATAGAGCGAGGCGCGAATCTTCTCCGATACACGGCGCGCAGTTTCCTCATCCGCCCCAGGCAGGAGCGCCGCGAACTCGTCCCCCCCAAAACGGGCCAGTGTATCGCTTTCGCGCAAGCCCCCCTTGATCCTGCTGGCCACCTGACGCAGCAACTCGTCACCCACAACGTGCCCGAGGGAGTCGTTGACCTCCTTGAATCGACTCATGTCCATCATGAACACCGCCGCCCGGGCTCCGGATCGCTTAGCCTGCGCGATGAACTGTTTGAGCCGGTCCTCGAACAACGCCCGGTTGTAGAGCCCCGTCAGCGGATCGGTGATCGCCTGGCGCTGAAGCGTATCGTAGAGGCCCCCCAGGGCCGAAAAACTGACCAGGCGCTGATCCGGAGCCGCTTCCGCGAGGGTCCCGGACTGAATCTGCGAACGTAGGCGACGGAGCGGATTGAAGAAGAACCTCCTGAGAAACAGCAGGACAACCAGCACGGTGAGACAGGTCACCACGATATTGACCGCAATCAGGCGTCTTTCGGTAAAGTCCAGGCGTTCCTGCAGGCCGGACAGGGGTTTCAGGACGGCGATGTGCAGGGCCGGCTCGCCATCATCGTCCGGCAATATGTAGTCCGCGACAGAGTTGGGGATATCCGCAGACGAATCCCATCCCGGAGATTCGTACGCCACCTCGCCTCCCGCCAGAACCAGGCGTACTGGCGTGCCGAGTTTCTGCCCGACCGACTCCAGTGTCATGACGGGATCCAGGGCCAGCAGGAGATATCCGAGGGGACTGGGTCCACCCACGGGCACCAGGGATACGTAGTAAGGCCTGCCTTCGTCTACGCAGACCCCCTCGAGAATAAGCCGCCGCTCGGCCCCCTGGCGGGAGCCGGCGCGGGAGATGATCTTCGGGCACCACCCCGAGGCCACGGCAGCCATTGTGTCGGCCTCAGTCGATCCGCCGAGATAATGGAGCGCGTCGTCGTACAAACCGAGCTTGACGATCCTGAGTCTGTTGTCGGCGACCTCGCCCCGTTCAAACTGGGACGACAGCGTCAAATGGATCTGCTCGGGGGTGGCACTGAGCAGCGCCTCGCGGACCGCCGGATCTCTTTGGATGTCCAGCCCCACTTCACTCAGTAGCGCACCGGCGTGTCCGATCTCGTTGTGCACCTCCAGGCCGATGATTTTCCTCAGGAATTCCAGCCGAAACGCAACGTTCAGCTCACGATACGCAGTCATCGTGTTGAAGGACAATACGGCGCCGATCAGGCCGGTAACGACAATGGCCAGGACCAGCCCCGACTGGATCGTCAATCGGAATGCGCTCACCGCGTCTCCGCACCCCGGGAGGCGGGCAACGTACGGGAGGCGCGTCGGGACCAGCAGGCGGCCAGCACGGAACCCGAAAGGTTGTGCCAGATCGAGAACAGGGCCCCCGGCAGGGCGGATGGAGCGGAGAAGTATTTCAATGCCAGCGCCACGGCGAGACCGGAATTCTGCATGCCGACCTCGATCGAAAGCGTCCGACAGATCTTCTCGTCCATGGACAACAGGCGCGCAATCCAATAGCCGGCGACAAGGCCCAGCGCGTTGTGGAAAACCACGGCGACCATCGCCAACATCGCAACCTCGACCAGGCGGTCACGGTTCAGTGCAACAACGATCGCGATAATCAGAACGATCGCGGCCACTGACAGCAAGGGTAACACCTGCTTGACGCGCCCAAGCCGGTCTCCCACCAGGGTATTCACCACCACGCCGGCCGTCACCGGAACGACGATGAAACGAAATACGTCGAACAGCATCGCGGCGACCGGCACGTCGACCGAATGCCCCGCATACAGCAGCGTCAACAAGGGTGTCGCGATCACGGCCAGAAGTGTCGAGATCGCCGTCAGGGAGATCGAGAGGGCCAGGTCGCCTCGGGCCAGGTAGCAGATGACATTCGATGCAGTGCCCCCCGGGCTCGCCCCCACCAGGACCATCCCGGCCAGCAGTACATCGGAAAGTCCCAACCCGCGGGAGATCGCCCATGCGAAGAAAGGCATGAGCCCGAATTGCATCGAGACACCCAGGACGACAACGCCGGGCCGACGCAGGACGTCGAGAAAATGACGCGTCGTGAGCGTCATACCCATGCCCAGCATGACCAACCCGAGCAGGTAAACGATGAATGGCTTCAATCCAACGAACCACTGCGGCGACACAAGCGCCACGGCGCAGAACGCGATCGCCCACACAGGGAACATTGCCGTGGCGCGCTGGATCATCGGATCTCCGCTCCGGTCTGGCCTTCATCGGGACACGGCGCCCCTTGTTCAACAGGTCCTGGCGATCATACGTTCAGGCGGGAGTCAGGGCCTCGCCAGCGTTATACCCGTCACGCCGCGATGGTGAGTGCGGTCTCCGCGTGTCCACCGGCACAACCGGGGATCCTCTGGCAACACCTGTGCGCATACCCTAACATAGGTGTTTTCATGATTTTCGCCCTGTGCGACACACTTGTGACGCACGTTCTTCGCCCGGCGATTCCATGCCCTGCCTGCGGGAATGGGATACGGAATCGTCGCAGACAGGATCGGCTGCCGCATCGCGATGTCGGGATTCCGTCGCTGGTGTCGCCGATCCGGGGGGCGGGGTCGGCCGGAATGCATCGCTCACGGAGGGCCATTACAACATGTCTGAGAAAGAATCCGGATTCGCGACACCACAGGAGGCCGAGAGCGCCTTCTATCGGGCATTCGAACGGGGCGACATCCACTCCATGATGGCCGTCTGGTCGCAGGACGATACGACGGTGTGCATCCATCCCGGTGGACCGCGAATCGAGGGACTGCACGACATCCGGGAAAGCTGGGAACATATCTTCGCCTCCGGCAGCGATCTCAAGTTTACCCTGACAGACAATCAGTACACCCGCGACGCCCTGCTCTCAATCCATCAGGTGAAAGAGAGTATCGAGATCGACGGCGTCTTGCAGGGGACCGTACTGGCGACAAACATATACCAGTTCGTGGATGGTAGCTGGCGAATGCTCCTGCATCACGCCTCGCCAGCCCCGGCGGGCATGATTGAATCCCCGGAGGGGGAAACCCTGCACTAGGAGCCTGTCGGACTGAGGATTAATCTACTGCGCTGATGGGAGCTACGATCACCTAAGTCCGACAGGCTCCTACTGCCCGATCGAACGCCGAACAACTTCGACTTCAGGTTCAGATGGCCAGCAAGGGAATCGTCGCAGCCGGACACGAGCTGACCATGCAGGCCGCAGCCCTGATGCTAGAAGAGGGCGGCAACGCTTTCGATGCCATCGTCGCGGCCCACTTCATGGCATGCGTCTCGGAACCCGTCCTGGCCTCGCTCGGCGGGGGCGGATTTCTGCTCGCCTACCCTGAATCCGGCAGGCCGGTTGTCTACGACTTCTTTGCACAAACCCCCAGATGCAAGCGACCGGTGGACGAACTCGAATTCCGGCCGATCATGGCGGATTTCGGTACGGCACAGCAGGAGTTTCACATTGGCCAGGGCACCATCGCGACGCCGGGTTCGGTCCGCGGCCTGTTCCGGATTCACCGCGACCTGGGGACGCTGCCGCTGACGGTGATTACCGCGCCGGCCGCCGAGGCGGCGCGAAAAGGCGTGACGCTCAACGCGCTGCAGGCCTATATCTTCAGTATCGTCAGCCCGATCTATACCGCGACACCCGAAGCCTCGCGGATCTTCGAAAGCCGCAGGAGTCCCGGTCGCCTGATGACCGAGGGAGAGGTGATTTACCAAGCTGAACTCGCCGAGATTATGGAAATACTGGCGATCGAGGGAGAGGATTTGTTCTACCGCGGCGAGATCGCCGGGGGGATACTGTCAAAATGCCGCGACGGTGGCGGCCATCTCACCGCCGAGGATCTGAAACACTACAATGTCGTCCTGCGGGAACCGCTTGCGATCGACTACCGCGAGGCGAGGATCCTGACCAATCCACCGCCGGCTTCAGGTGGGATTCTCATCGCATTTGCCCTGCGACTGCTCTCGCACTGTCGGTCCGGGGCCTTCGGATTCGGCCAGGGCGCCTGGCTGGGACTGCTCGCGGAAGTCATGTACCAGACCAACCGCGCCCGTTTGGAAGCACTCGCCGGCCGGCCACCGGACAGCGTGATCAGCGAAAAACGGTTACTCGATCCGGAATTCCTCGGCCGCTACCGCGAGGAAGTGGCCGGCAGGCACGGCGCCATGCGAGGCACGTCGCATATCAGCGTCATCGATGCAGATGGCAACGCGGCCTCGATGACCATCTCCAATGGTGAAGGCTGCGGCAGCATCGTCAAGGACACGGGGATCATGTTGAATAACATGCTGGGTGAGGATGACCTCAATCCCGGAGGATATCATCGCTGGCGCGAAAACCGGCGACTCACCTCCATGATGACCCCGACACTCCTGGAGATCCCGGACCAGGGCGTGTTCGTGACCGGCTCGGGCGGATCAAACCGGATCCGCAGTGCGATACTGCAGGTCCTGGTAAACCTGATCGACTTCGGCATGGATATCGAGGAAGCGGTCCACAGCCCAAGAATTCATGTGGAAGGAGACAAGCTCAGCGTGGAAGGTGGATTCGCAGCCGCGGAACTCGAGGAACTGATCGAGCGCTTCCCCGATCACGAGATCTGGGAGGACCTGAACCTGTTCTTCGGTGGTGCGCACAGCGTCGCCCGTCTGGCAACGGGCTATCAGGGGATCGGTGACCCCCGACGCGGCGGTGTCTGCCGAAAAGTCTAAGGCGATTGCCGGAAAATGGCATACCAGATTGCGCCGGGTGAACTGCGAAGCAGTGAACGGCTTGGGCAGGAAGCCCAAGACCGGTGCCCAAGCAAAGCAGGGACAGCGCAGCGCCGGGATCGTTCGTCATCAAGGCGC
>JAJDOJ010000244.1 GCA_022340215.1 Gammaproteobacteria bacterium | reverse complement strand
GACCGAGTCGCAACGACAGGACCTGACCGTGCAGGGATTCCGCAACATCGCGATCTGGTCCCGAGGCGTGGACACGGAACTGTTCAGGCCGCGCGAAAAGGGGTTCCTGCCAGGTCCGAGACCGCTGTTCGTGTACTCGGGCCGCGTCGCCGTGGAGAAGAACCTCGACGCCTTTCTGTCCCTCGACCTCCCCAGCACGAAATACGTGATCGGCGACGGACCGGACATGCGGATCCTGCGGGAGAAATTTCCCGGGGTGCGGTTCACCGGATTCAAGTACGCAGAGGATCTCGCCTGTCATATCGCGGCCGCGGACGTCTTCGTGTTCCCCAGCAGGACCGATACCTTCGGTCTGGTCCTTCTCGAGGCGATGGCATGCGGTGTCCCCGTGGCCGCATATCCCATCCCGGGACCTGCAGACGTGGTCCAGAATGGCGTTACCGGCATCCTCGACGATGACCTGCGTGCCGCCGCACTGGGCGCACTGGACCTGGACGGTGCGGTCACCAGACGCTACGCGGAATCGCGGACCTAGTCGGCGAGCACCGCACAATTCCCCGGACATCTGGCGGTCAATGCGGCGTTCGCTGGCGAGGACCCGGTCAGGAAGACGACCTCACCCTGAATCCTTGCCGTGCACCACGGTCAGGGCTTCGTCCAGCAGACGGTTGAATCGCCCCGGTTCCTCGATCATGGGGAAGTGACCGGCGCCCTCGATGCACCATTCCCTGAGGGACCCCGCGTAACGCTCACGCGCGCGGGGATCGTACCGGGAGCCGACGAGACAATGGACCGGCGCGACAATCTTGTCGAAGGCCGGCTCGGGGTCCCATCGCAGCAAGGACTCGAATGCCGGCAACCCCACATCCGCCGGCGCATGCGCCATCACCCCGGCAATTTTCTCTATGATGCGTCGCGGTGTGTCACCGGCGGTGATGTTGTACACCATCTTACGCAGGGCGCCCGGGAAATCACGCTGGAACGGCGCCATCAGTTCCCGCACGTGCCGGGGCCTCAGGTGTCCGTAGTCATACGGAAATGGCTCCACCATGAGGACCGCGTCCGCCCTTTCCTCCAGCCGGACGGCGGTTTCCAGCACAACCGCGGCGCCGAGCGAATGCCCGACCAGCGTCACACCATCCGCCCCGATCTGCTCGAGGACCGCCAGCAGTGCGTCCCTGAAGGATTCAATGTTCCAGGACTCGCACGATACAGGTGAACCACCGTGCCCGGGTAGATCCGGCGTGATCACACGGTACCGTCCGACCAGGTGCCGCACCTGGCGCTCCCAGAACCCGGAGTGGCAGCACCATCCATGCACCAGAACCACACAAGGTCGCCCCTGCGGTCCCGCGATGGGGACGGAGCTCGGGGCAGAAGGTTCTTGCGTGCCGGCAATCATCGCTGTCACCACCCCCTGTTTGCCGTTAACATTCCGTCATACACTGCGAGTCGTACACAATCCGGATCAAAAAATTCGCGGCAGGAATCCTCGGTCAACATCGTAAGGCAATTGGACGGCACTGACAGCGCTGTAATGAGTCACCACACCGTATTGCACCGTATCGCACACTTGGGAGTCGTACCGCTTTCCAGGACCCCGGTGACACCGAACCAGCTCACCACCATCCGGTTGTTCATGGGGGTCACGGCGGCAGCCCTGTTCACGCTGGGACCCGAATGTAATACCTACGCCGCCCTTTTCTGCCTCACGGCGCTGCTGGTTGACCGGATGGACGGTGATCTCGCCCGGCTGACCGGCAGGACGACCTCCTGGGGTCATACCTATGACCTGGTCGTCGACGGAATCTGCGACGCCCTTGTCTTCGTAGGTATCGGTCTGGGCCTGACGGGAAGCGCGCTCGGCCTCTGGGCGATCCCGATGGGTATCCTGGCCGGGCTATCGGTATCACTGACATTCGCGCTCGTTCTGCTGGTGGAGCGGGTCGAGGGTCCCAGGGCCGCGGAACTCAAGAGCCGTGCGGGGTTCGACCCCGACGACGGCATGCTCATGGTGCCGGCCACCGGTTTCCTCGGCTGGACGGAACACCTGCTGGTGGCGGCGAGTATCGGGGCGCCGCTGTTCGCATCGTTCATGCTGTGGAAGTTCGGTAGCACACTTCAGGCGCGACAGACCGGTCCGCAAGTCTACGCGGCATCGGGGATTCGTCGTCTGCATCTCCCAGGCGAGCGCCGCGACTGAACCACGCCCCCGTTTCTGACTGACTCCACGCGTATGAAAACCCTGATCACGGGCGCGACCGGTTTTGTCGGATCGGCCGTCACGCGCAAGTTGCTCGAGCAGGGCGGTACGATCCGCGCCCTGTGCCGGGCGAGGAGCAACACACGTAACCTGAGCGGACTACCGGTGGAAATCATGACCGGGGACCTGACCGACACGGCGTCGCTCCAGCGTGCCGTTGCGGGTTGCGAGGCCTTGTTTCACGTCGCGGCGGACTACCGCCTGTGGGTCCCCCGCCCCGAGGTCCTGTACCGCAGTAACGTCCGGGGCACACGTGATCTGATGCGCGCCGCACTCGAGGCCGGTTTGCGGCGTATCGTCTACACAAGCAGTGTCGCGACCCTCGGACTCAATTCGGACGGGACGCCGGCCGACGAACGGACCCCCGTCACGATCGAACACATGATCGGTCACTACAAGCGTAGCAAGTACCTGGCCGAACAGGAGGTCAGCCGGCTCGTGGCCGAAAATGGCCTGCCGGCCGTGATCGTCAATCCCTCGACCCCGGTAGGACCCCGGGACATCAGGCCCACCCCCACCGGGCGGATGGTGCTGGATGCCGCCGCCGGCCGGATGCCTGCATTCGTCGACACCGGCCTGAACGTCGCCCACGTTGACGACGTGGCGGAGGGCCATCTACTGGCCTTCGAGCGGGGCGAGACGGGCGAACGCTACATCCTGGGAGGCGAGAACCTGTCGCTACGGGACATCCTTGGCCACGTGGCCGAGATCACCGGGGGCAAGCCGCCACGGATCCGTCTGCCGCACAATCTCGTGCTGCCCTTCGGATACGTCACCGAGACCTGGGCGCGTCTGTTCCGCACCGGGGAACCCCGCCTGACCGTGGACGGTGTGCGCATGGCGAAGAAATGGATGTACTTTTCAAGTCACAAGGCGCGAGTGGAACTGGGCTATCAACCACGCCCTGCCCGCGAGGCGCTCGCCGACGCCGTCACCTGGTTTCGCGACAACGGCTACCTCTAGTCACGCCTGGTGGACTGGGCAGCGCTTGTCCACGGGAACATCCGACCGTCCCGTAGGTCCCCGTCAGGCCCGTCGCTATCCAACCGCCACGGCACCGGGGAGCGCATCTCGGGCAGGCGCGCTGCAGGGCGCGGAATTCCAGGTTGCAGTAGGGGCACCATCCACCCCGATAGAAATTCAGCACGACGGGCCCCCGGGACAGGACTTCGGACAGTTTCAGCCTTGACCCGGTCGCATTGGGCAGATCGAAGTCCGGTGCGATGTCACCGATCCCTACGCCCCCCCGGCAGTATCCGACGCCAGCAGGTCCTGATACGCCTGCATGGCGATCTCCCGTTCCGATTCCGGCAACGAAGCGATGAATCCGTCCCTGTGACGAGTGGACCGCTCGTTGAGCGAGGGAATCACCTCCGCGGTCGTGGCACCTGGTGTCATGATGTCTCTCCTCCTGTTCCTGCGCTTGGTCCGAATCCGCAGTGGGATACAGTGTTGGTAAACTGACTCAATTCGATGCGCCGGAAAACGACCCATTCTCGTGCGATATCGAAGCTCGGTTGGGAGTACCTCAAATCTGTTCGAGCCAGTCTCGAAGCCCTGCGACCCGCTGGGTGATGACATCGGGCTCCTTCAGGGCGTTCGCCACCAGGATCGTGCCGTGCAGACTCGTTACCAGATCGAGGCCCGCCGCTGCGGGATCTTCGTGACCCAGTCTGTCGAGTTGACGGCAGACCCAGGACAACTGCATCCGCACGACGTCATCCACCTGATCAGAGAGCCCCGAGGGTGACTTGTCCAGTTCCTGGCAGAGGCTGCCGATCGGGCAACCGAACTCGGTCGCAACCTCCCGCTGCGCCTCGACCCTATCGAGGTAACGCATCAATGCCTCGCGTGGCGGGAAGTCCCTTTCCCACGTTGCAGCCATGGCACGGAAATCGGTTGCCCGGTCCTCGACGACGGCGATGCCGATGTCCGTCTTAATCCAAGTCTAACACCGAGGAAACCCGGGTCAATGCGGGTCCACCCGGTTCAGGGCGTGCGTGCCCTGTGGAGGAACCAGCGGTCCCCGCCCGGCCCTGGCGCGCAGCCAGTTCAAGGCCCTGAAGACACGGCGGTTCGACACCATTCGCCGTTCGAAGGCGAACTTGCCGGGGAAATCGATCAGCATCAGCCCGACCAGGATCGTCAGGATGCCCTGACCCGGAAGGACCAGCATAGCGATCCCGCTGACGAGCAGAACGATGCCGAGAAGGTTCTTGGCCACGACCGCAAGTGCGAAGAAGACCGGGTGAAGCCGGTGCAACCGGCTGATGTGGCGCTTTGTCTCGACAAAATAGTCTGCTGGAATACGCGAGACGAGGATCGGCAGCAGCAACAACGAGCCGACAAACATCAGCAGTGAAACGCCTCCTAGCACCCCCAGTAAGGCGCCGTTGTCTGCCGTCCATTGCCAAATCTCGCTCATCGTCTCTCAATCACCTGAATTTGCTCACGGAAACCACCAGACAACGCTCAAAGTTGCGGATTGTCATGGCGCCAGAAATTTCGATCTGTAATATTAGTATCGTACATAGTACTTATATACAGGAGGCTCCCATGTCGTTCGATGCCTTTACACTAACGGGAATCGCTATCTCCGTCGCACTGATCTGCGCCACGGTATCCATCTACAACATCTACAAAAAGCATGTGGGTGAACACTGAAGCCGCTCATATGGCGGAGTAAACCGACTTGCACGTCAGGCCATTTCTGCAACAGTGGTATCTGATCGTACGTCCTCCGGTACCCGCGGGCCCTGCCCAATTCCGATTCCGCCCCGAAATCTGCTATTTTAAGCTGGTAAATAGGGCGGAAGCTTCGGCCTGCCCGCGGGGACCGTTGCGGTCGATCGAAGCCTGGCACAACTCGCTCAAGCCCCAGAGAATCACGCCGCCCGATACGATGCTCCGCCGTTCCCGAAACCGCGTCCTCCTGGGATCGAACGGGTGTGCGGGTTCCCGACCGCGATGCCTTGGAGCCACGAATTGCAATCCACTGATATCGAATCCGCCTGGAGCGGCCCCGATCAATGCCGGAATTGCGGGATTCGCCACCTCGTCCTGTTCGCGGACCTCACCCTGGACGACTTCAAACTGGTGCATGAACCCATCGACGAGATCGAGCTCGCACCCGGGCAGATGCTGTACAAGGCCGGTGCACCGGCCACGCACCTGCTTACGATCCGTGGCGGCCTCGTGAAGCTGGTGCAGTACCTGGAGGACGGAGGTCAGCGAATCGTCCGACTGCTCAAGCAGGGCGATGTGGCCGGACTCGAGGCTACGGCGGACCGCGACCCCGTCTATCAGCACGACGCCATTGTGCTGACCCCGGTGACAACCTGCAGGATCCCGGTGGTGGTTGTCGACCGCCTGAGCCGCGAAACCCCGAGACTCCACACTCAGTTGATGGAGCGCTGGAAGCGGGCGATGTCGGAGGCGGACTCATGGGTTACCGCCCTGTCGACAGGGCCGGCAAGGGCTCGGGTCGCCCGCCTGCTGCTCAAGCTGGGCGAATACTACCAGGGCGACACCGTCTACTACCCGGTCCGCGAGGACATCGGCGCGATGCTCGGCATCACCACCGAGACCGCCAGTCGCGTGACCGCGGACTTCACACGCAAGGGACTGATTACGAAGGTCTCTCCGGGTAAGATCCGAATCGATCTCGAGGGCCTCAGAACCGAGGCCCGGCAGTCCTGACCCGGTCCCCCGGCGCCGGTCGAGCCGATCCGCGGATCACCCGGTCATGCGCAACCGGACCGTCTATCTCGCGCAGGTCTATCCCCGAAGCGATATTCGGGTAACCGCTCGGCGGTTACCCTATCCCCCTATGTTGATGCAGACATCGCGCGACTGATAGATTACCCTCGCGTGCGGGAACAAGAACCTCGCCAGACCGGCGTCATCACCCGCCCAAGTCCCGGCAACCGGGACTCATCCAGAGATACGGGGGAGCATCATGTCTACTGCATTGCTAGTCGCGCTCGCTTGCGCCATCGCCGCGCTGGTTTACAGCATTCTCACCATCTACAAGGTACTGGCTCAGCCGGACGGCACGCCCGAGATGCGTCAGATCGCCGCCGCGATCCACGAAGGGGCGGTGGCCTACCTCGCCAGACAGTACAAGACCATCGCGGTCGTCGGCGTCCTGCTCGCGGTGATCATCTGGTACGGCCTCGACACCATGACGGCCATCGGCTTCGCCGTGGGCGCCATCCTGTCGGGTGTCGCGGGTTTCGTCGGGATGCACGTCTCCGTACGCACCAATTCCCGCACCACGGAGGCCGCCCGCTCCGGCCTCAACCGGGCCCTGCAGGTAGCGTTCCACGGTGGCGCGGTGACCGGGATGCTGGTCGTGGGACTCGGCCTGCTGGGGGCGGCGGGTTTCTATGCGATCCTGCTGATGCTTGCCCCGGAAGGCGAGAAGGTCAACCTGGCGCCGCTGGTCGGCCTCGCCTTCGGCGGCTCGCTGATCTCCATCTTCGCGCGTCTCGGCGGCGGTATCTTCACCAAGGGCGCGGACGTCGGCGCGGACCTGGTCGGAAAGGTCGAGGCTGGCATCCCGGAGGACGACCCGCGTAACCCGGCCGTCATCGCCGACAACGTCGGCGACAACGTCGGCGACTGCGCTGGCATGGCTGCGGACCTGTTCGAGACCTACGCGGTCACGATCATCGCCACCATGATCCTGGGCGCCGGCATCTTCAGTGGGGCGAGTCGCGAGAACGCGATCATCTACCCCCTTGTGCTCGGCGGCATCTCGATCTTCGGCTCGATCTTCGGCACCTATTTCGTCTCGGTCAAGGAAGGCGGCAAGGTGATGGCCGCGCTCTATCGGGGCCTGATCGTCTCGGCGGCGCTATCCGCGGCCCTGTTCTATCCGGCGACGATCTGGCTGATGGGCGAGAACGGGACCTACACGGTCATGCAGCTGTACATCTCGGCGCTCGTCGGCCTCGGTGTCACCGCGGCGCTGGTGGTCATCACCGAGTACTACACGGCAACCGAGTTCAAGCCGGTGCGCCATATCGCCGCGGCCTCGACGACCGGCCACGCCACCAACATCATCGCCGGCCTCGCCCTGTCGATGCGCTCTACCGCCGCGCCGGTCCTCACCGTGGTGGCCGGAATATTCATTGCCCATTATTTTGCCGGACTCTACGGCATCGCCATCGCGGCAACGTCCATGCTCTCGATGACCGGCATCATCGTGGCGCTCGATGCCTATGGCCCGATCACCGACAACGCCGGCGGCATCGCGGAAATGGCCAATCTGGACGAAAGCGTGCGCAAGACGACCGACGTGCTGGACGCAGTGGGCAATACCACCAAGGCGGTGACCAAGGGCTACGCGATCGGGTCGGCCGGGCTCGCCGCGCTGGTGCTGTTCTCCGACTACACCCGGGAACTGTCTCACTACGCCGAGGGCGTGAACTGGACCTTCGACCTGTCCAATCACATGGTCATCATCGGTCTGTTCATCGGCGGCATGATCCCCTACCTGTTCGCGGCCATGGCAATGGAAGCGGTCGGTCGCGCGGCCGGTGCGGTGGTGATCGAGGTGCGCCGCCAGTTCCGCGAGATGCCCGGCATCATGGAGCACAAGCAGAAACCCGACTATTCGCGCGCCGTGGACATGCTGACCAAGTCCTCCATCCGCGAGATGGTGGTTCCATCCATCCTGCCTGTTCTGACACCGGTCGTCGTGGGTCTGGCACTGGGACCACAGGCGCTCGGCGGCGTCCTGCTCGGCTCCATCGTCACCGGCCTGTTCGTCGCCATCTCCATGACGACCGGCGGCGGCGCCTGGGACAACGCGAAGAAGTTCATCGAGGACGACAACCACGGCGGCAAGGGTTCCGAGGCACATAAGGCCGCGGTCACCGGCGATACCGTGGGCGACCCCTACAAGGACACGGCCGGTCCGGCGATCAACCCCCTGATTAAGATCATCAACATCGTTGCACTCCTGATCGTGCCTCTGATCGCCCAACTCGGGTAGCGCGGACGGACCCCGCCTTGCCGGCGGGGGATACGGATATAATGGGTCATACAGAGGGACCAAGGCAGTCCCGACCACAGTCAGGAGAAAACCATGATTCGCGTTCAGATCGCCCCGGAGATGGAGATTAAGATGGAGGTCGACCTGGGGGATGTCGACGTCACCTCACGTGACTACGACGTGCAGCAGCACAAGAAGGAGGTTTACGAGGCCTTTACGAAGCGCCTGGAAAAGGCGTTTCCGGAGGGATTCGAGATCTGCGAGTTCGAGTTCGGACTCGACAAGGGCTGGCACAAGTAACCCCGGCCAATGTAGAAACCCGGACCGCCGGAGACAGCATCCGCCTCCGGTGCTGCTACCGGATCGCCCGAGCGATCGCCGCGTGAACGACGGGTCGTGCGCCGTCAGCGGTTATATCGTCTTTCTTACCCCTCCCGCATTATAATAGAGCATTTGCCTTCGGGACCTGAGGCATGGATCGGCATCTTCTCGTTTTCTCAAGCTGGCCACAGCGGGAATCCGCCCGCGAAGCGGCGAAAGGACTCGTCGAGTCCCGACTCGCGGCCTGTGTGCACATCCTACCCCAGGCAAGTTCGATCTATGTCTGGGAGGAAGAGCTCCATGAGGATCAGGAACACCTGATGATCTGCAAAACGATGCAGCACCGCTATCCCGAGCTGGAACGCAAGATACTGGCCTGCCACCCCTATGAACTTCCCGAGATCGTCGCGCTCCCAATCACCGGGGGCCTGCCGGGCTACCTTGCCTGGGTCGAGGCATATGCACGCCAGTCGAACTGAACGGGAGCGTGTCCGACCTATGACCAGATTTCTTTTGATATTTTGCCTGCTGACGCTTACCCCGACGGCACCTGCCCAAGACGTCGGTGACGAGCTGCTGCCGCCTGAAGAGGCGTTCAGCATGTCGGCGAGCCTCAGAGATGCCGACACCATCGTAGCGACATGGAAAATCGCGGATGGTTACTACATGTACCGCGACAAACTCGAGTTCCGCATTCCCGTATCCGGCTACGCGTTCGGAGAGCTCGAAATCCCGCCGGGCAAGGTCAAGCACGACGAGTTCTTCGGCGACGTGGAGACCTACCGACACGAACTGAGTGCGATTCTCCCGATCGTCCGGGAGGCCGGGGCGCCGGAAACCTTTACCCTGCAGACCCGCTCGCAGGGCTGCGCCGACATCGGCGTGTGTTATCCGCCGCTGGATCAGGTGGCCACGCTCACGCTGCCCCCACCCGGCGGTGAAGTCGCGAGCGTGTCGGCAGGCGCCGCGCCGACCCAGGATCCCTCGCCGGCTGCGGAGTCCGGGTCCGCCGAGACGGTCAATCCACTCCGGGCGCTGACCTCGACGCTTGGCGGCGCGAGCGCCGGAGACGAGGAGTTTCTGCCCCCCGACGAGGCGTTCCGTTTCACGGCGACGACCGGTGACGGAAACCGGGCGATCGCACGTTGGGAGATCGCCGACGGGTATTACCTGTACCGCGACAAGTTCCGCTTCGCCGCGGATCCGGCCGATACCGTGTCGCTCGGCGCCGCGACCCTACCGAACGGCGAGATCTTGCACGACGAGTTCTTCGGCGACGTGGAGATCCTCACCGGGGACGTCGTCGTCGAGATTCCGTACACGCTCACTGCAGGGGCCGCGGATGGCTTCGAGCTGGAAGCCGAATACCAGGGATGCGCGAAGGACGGTATCTGTTACCCGCCGATCAGCCGGGTCGCGGAGCTGACCCCAACCTCTGGCGCGAAGGCCACGGTAACCGCCACGACCACCGGTGCGAAGACCGCTCCGGCCGCCGTGGCGCAGGCCACCGCCTCGCCCTCTTCCGGCGGTACGGCATCGGAGAAGTTCCAGTCCGAACAGGACCGTATCGCGGGGACCCTGATGTCGGGCGGCGCCTGGCTGACGATGCTGACCTTCTTCGGTTTCGGGCTGCTGCTCACCTTCACGCCCTGCGTCTTCCCGATGATCCCGATTCTCTCCGGGATCATCGTCGGACAGGGCACCGAGATCACGGCCCGCAAGGCCTTCATCCTTTCACTGGTCTACGTCCTGGCCATGGCCCTCACCTATACGATCGCCGGCGTGCTGGTCGGTCTGTCCGGAGAGAATGTCCAGGCGTGGTTCCAAAACCCCTGGGTGTTGAGCATCTTCGCAGCGATCTTCGTCCTGCTTTCCCTGTCCATGTTCGGCTTTTACGAGCTGCAGATGCCGAGCGGCATCCAGAGCCGCCTGACCAGCATCAGCAACAGCCAGCAAAGCGGTACCCTGGTGGGCGTTGCGATCATGGGGTTTCTCTCCGCCCTGATCGTCGGTCCCTGCGTGACCGCGCCCCTGATCGGGGCCTTGATCTACATCGCAGACACCGGTGATGCCGTGATGGGCGGCCTGGCGCTGTTCGCCCTCAGCATGGGCATGGGTGCCCCACTGCTGCTCATCGGCACGTCCGCCGGCAAGCTGCTGCCAAAGGCCGGCCCGTGGATGGACACGACCAAGGCGGTCTTCGGTGTCCTGCTGCTGGGCGTGGCCATCTGGCTGCTGGAGCGCTTCCTGCCGATTCAGGTCATCATGCTGCTGTCGGCCGCGCTGTTGATCATATCGGCCATCTACATGGGCGCCCTGGAAACCGTCAGGGAGGGTGCCTCCGGCTGGCACCGACTGTGGAAGGGCATGGGGCTGGTCATGCTCATCTATGGCGCGACCCTCATGGTCGGTGCCGTTTCCGGTGGGTCGAGCCTGCTGCAGCCCCTGCGCGGTGTCATGGCGTCCGGCCCGGCGGGGGTCGAGACGGCCGGTCACGAACTGGATTTCGAGCGCATCGAGACGGTCGCGGATCTCGATGCCGTACTGGCGCGAGCGAAGGACGAAGGCAAGTCCGTGATGCTCGACTTCTACGCCGACTGGTGCGTCAGTTGCAAGGAGATGGAAGCCTTCACCTTCAGTGATGCCGCCGTCCAGGCGGCGCTGTCGGACACGATTCTCGTGCAGGCGGACGTGACCGCGAACCGCGCCGAAGACAAGGCGCTGCTGAAGCACTTCGGCCTGTTCGGGCCACCCGCCATCCTGTTCTTCGGACCTGACGGCAGCGAGGTGCGCAGCTACCGCGTCGTGGGCTTCATGTCCGCGGACAACTTCGCCACTCATGTAGAAGACGCCTTGAACGGACCGGAGCGATCGTCATGAATTCCTCCCTTCGACTGACCGCTGCGTACGTCCTGGCCGGCATCGTCGCAGCGTTTACCGGGTTCGCGATCCAGAAGCGTCTTGGCGACCGTACAGAGCCGATTCAGCCGGCCCAGGTCAACCGGCTCACCGTCTCGGCCAACGAACTGATCGGACACACCCGCCCGGCTTTCACACTCCCCGACCTCGATGGCAAACCCGTCAGCATCAGTCACTGGGACGGAAACGTCGTGCTGATCAACTTCTGGGCGACCTGGTGCCCGCCGTGCCGGCGCGAGATCCCTGAATTCCAGCAGGTCCGCGATCACTACGCGGGCCGCGGCTTCGAGATCGTCGGAGTGGCGATCGACAATCGCGACTCGGTCATCGAATTCCTGACGGAGGCCGGGGTCGACTATCCACAGTTGCTCGGGGAGCGGGACGTAATCGGGATCTCCCGCGAATACGGAAACCGCTACGGCGCACTGCCGTACAGCGTCCTGGTCGGACGCGACGGAAAGGTCGAGTTCGTCCGGCCCGGAGAGCTGTCTGGCGAAACCCTGGACGCGGAGGTCGAGAAGTTGCTGTAACCGGTTGTAAGCGAAGCCCCGATCCCTCACCGGCCGGGGCTCGCATTGCTGCTACAATGCTGATCGATGGAGGAAAACAACCACAAACTCTGGCACTTCCACGGTGGGCTGAAACTCAATCCGCACAAGAAGATCTCCACCGGCACGCCGCTTCGGCGCGTTCCTCCACCTGACACCCTGACCCTGCCCACACATCAGCACATCGGGGACCCCGCCGAAGTGCTCGTCAAGGTCGGTGACCGTGTGAACAAGGGTCAACTCCTGGCACGCGCCAACGGCTACATCAGCGCCCGGGTGCATGCTTCCTCATCGGGAACCGTCGTTGAGGTTGGCCAGCGCCCGGTCCCCCACCCCTCCGGCATGAACGCCGAGTGCATCGTCATCGACACCGACGGCAGAGACGACTGGGGAGATTCGCGCCTGCCGGCTATCGACGACTACACCGCCCTGTCCCCCGCCTCGCTGCGCAGCCGGGTGCGCGAATGTGGCATCGTTGGCCTGGGCGGTGCGGCCTTTCCCACCTCGGTCAAGCTGAATCCGCTTCCGCACCATACCATCGACACCCTGATCATCAACGGCGTCGAGTGCGAGCCCTATATCACCTGCGACGACACGCTGATCCGGGAACGCGCGGGCGATCTGATCGAGAGTGCTCGGATATTGCGGCACGCGATGGGAAACCCGGAGTGCATTCTCGCCATCGAGAGCGATATGCCCGCCGCCCGGGACGCCCTCTGGGAGGCCCTTGGTGGGGAGCAGGCCGACGGCATCCGCGTGGCCGTGGTTCCAACGATCTATCCTTCCGGAAGCGAGAAGCAGCTTATCCGGGTACTCACCGGCAGGGAGGTTCCGGCCCACGGTCTCCCGCACGATGTCGGGTTGGTCTGTCAGAACGTCGGCACGGCCTACGCGGTCTACCGCGCGGTGCGCCATGGCGAGCCCCTGCTCGAACGAATCGTGACTGTCACGGGTCGCGGCGTCGAGGCGCCATGCAACCTGGAAGTGCTGCTCGGGACCCCCGTCGCCGAGGTGATCGCGACCGCCGGTGGATATACCCCATCAGCGCAGCGGCTGATCATGGGTGGCCCGATGATGGGTATCGCGCTGCAGGACGATATCGTTCCGGTCGTGAAGGCGACCAACTGCCTGCTGGTCGCCTCGGCCAGCGAGATCGATCAACCTCAGCCCATGATGCCGTGTATCCGTTGCGGTGAATGCGCTCGCGTGTGCCCAGCGGCCCTGCTGCCCCAGGAGCTCTATCGTCACGCGAAGAACAGGGAATTCGATCGGGTACAGGAATTCAACCTGTTTGACTGCATCGAATGCGGATGTTGTGCGTACGTATGTCCGAGCCGTCTGCCACTGGTACACTACTACCGCTTCGCCAAGAGCGAGATCGGCGAGCGCGAGCGCGAGCGCAAGGCCTCAGACCTGGCCAGACGCCGCTTCGAGTTTCGCCAGGAGCGGTTGGAACGGGAGAAACTCGAGCGAGCCGAGCGGCAGGCACGTAAGCGGGCCAAGGTGGCCTCGAAGGCATCTGCACCAGACAAGAAAGCGGCGATCGATGCCGCCGTGGAACGTTCTAGAGCCCGGCGCGAGCAACGTTCCGCCGACGAATCCGCGCGACCCGACGTGGTCGAGCAGCAAAGCGGCGAAGTGGAGAACACCGACCAGATCCATGCCAGGGAGCAGTGAGGCGCAGGATCGCCCCCTCGAACCTTTGCGCGCCGCACAACCGGCCCCTTCGATGCCCAACCTTTCCGTTCGACACTGAATCATGAAATTCCCGACCGAAACCTCGCCGCACGTCATCTCGCATGCAAACGTGCCAAGCGTCATGCGACAGGTCGCCTACGCCCTGGTGCCCGGTACGGCGGCGATGGCCTGGTATTTCGGATGGGGAGTGCTGTTCAACATCGTCATCGCGGTCACCGTGGCGCTGGCCTCAGAGGCCGCGGTCCTGCGTCTGCGCAATCGGCCCGTGCAACCTGCCCTGACGGACTGCAGCGCGATCCTCACAGGCTGGCTGCTGGCGCTCGCTCTGCCGCCTCTCATACCCTGGTGGCTCACCGCGCTTGGGACCGGTTTCGCCATCGTCGTGGCGAAACAGCTCTACGGCGGCCTCGGCCACAACCCGTTCAACCCGGCAATGACGGGTTACGTGGTGCTCATTATCTCGTTTCCCGCCGAACTCACGCAGTGGCCACCACCCGGCATGCTCGCGGAGGTGCATTTCGGACCACTCGAAACCCTCGGAATCATCCTGACCGGCGAGCTGCCGAACGCCCTGACCTGGGATTCGGTGACCCAAGCCACGCCGCTCGACACGATGCGGACCCATCTGGGACTCTACGAGACGCTGGAAGAGATCCGCCAGAGCCCGATCTGGGGTGACTTCGGCGGGCGTGGCTGGGAGTGGATCGGCAACTGGTACCTCATCGGCGGACTCTGGCTGGTCTTTCGCAAGGTGGTCGACTGGCGCATCCCGGCCGGCGTGCTCGGTGGGCTGATCCTCATCTCGACCTTTTTCTATCTGGCCGACCCAGACATCCACCCGTTTCCGGCCTTCCACGTCTTCAGCGGCGGGGTGATGCTCGGCGCATTCTTCATCGCCACGGATCCGGTGTCCGCCAGCGGCACCCCCCTCGGTCGCCTGATCTACGGCGCCGGTATCGGCGTGTTGATCTACGTCATTCGCACCTGGGGCGGTTACCCGGATGCCGTGGCCTTCGCCGTGCTGCTGATGAACGCCGCCGCGCCCATGATCGACCAGTACACCCGCCCCCGGACCTACGGTCACGACCCGGCGGGCGAATGAAGGAGAGGGGTGTTCCGTGGGGGGAGTGAAGCGACAGGCCAGCCTGCGCTCGGCGTTGATCCTGGCCGGGTTCGCCATCGTCGGCACGGCACTGGTCGCCGTCGTCTTCAAGTTGACCCACGAACGCATCGCGGCGAACGAACGCACCGTGCTGCTGCGGAACCTGAACGAGATCCTTCCGACGTCGACCTACGACAACGACGTCGCCGCCGAACCGGTCGAACTCCTGGACGAGTCCCTGGGCGCAACGCCCGAGGCACCGGCAATCGCCTATGTCGCCTGGCTCGACGGCAACCCCACCGGTGTGGTCATTACCACGACGGCGCCCGACGGCTACAACGGCCCCATCAAGCTGCTCGTCGGGATTCGCGAAAACGGATCGTTGCAGGGCGTACGCGTCGTGTCTCACCGCGAGACCCCGGGACTCGGCGACCTGATCGAAACCCGCCATACGGACTGGATCCTGGGATTCAGGGACCGCTCCATCGGGGATCCCCCGCTGCAGCGCTGGGCCGTCAAGCGCGACGGCGGCGACTTCGATCAGTTCACCGGCGCCACCATCAGTCCCCGTGCCGTGGTCAATGCGGTCAAGCGGACCCTGATATACTTCGCTGAGCATCGCGAAGAACTTTTCTCGGCGCCACCACCGGCAAAAACCGCCGAACGGGACGCCGAAGACTGAGGCACAAAGCCCTCACCAGGCCAGGACCGGAACCATGACCGAGGACTATCGGCGCATCGCCCGAGACGGGTTGTGGAGCAACAACGCCGCGCTGGTGCAACTGCTGGGCCTCTGTCCTCTGCTCGCCGTGACCGGCTCCGTCGTCAACGGACTCGGTCTCGGGCTGGCCACCACCCTCGTGCTGCTGACCTCGAATGTCACCGTATCCCTCATCCGGCACTGGATCACACCCGAGATCCGGATACCGGTCTTCGTGCTGGTCATCGCCTCCGCGGTGACGGCGATCGAACTCGCCATGAGCGCCTGGTTCTACGACCTCTATCTGATCCTGGGCATCTTCATCCCGCTCATCGTCACCAACTGTTCCATCATCGGCCGCGCCGAGGCCTTCGCATCCAAAAACAGCGTCGGCGCCTCGGCGCTGGACGGCCTCACCATGGGGATCGGATTCACCGCCGTCCTGGTGGTCCTGGGCGGCATGCGGGAACTGATCGGTCACGGCACCCTGTTCTCGAACTTCGACCTGATGTTCGGCCCCGCGGCAGAGGCGATGACGATCCATTTCTGGAGCGAGTACCGGGGATTCCTGCTTGCGATCCTGCCACCGGGTGCCTTCATTGGCCTGGGTCTGCTGATCGCGCTCAAGAACGTGATCGATGGCCGCCAGAAGCGTCGCGAACCCAGGGTGGCAACGTCAATCCAACCGGCCGACGCCGCGACCTGATCCACAGGGCATCATCGCGTCCGCATGAACGGGGAAAAGCGCCGAGAGATATTCGAGCGCCTGCGTGAAACCAATCCGTCCCCGACGACGGAACTCGCCTACGAGACCTCCTTCGAGCTGCTCGTCGCCGTCATCCTTTCCGCGCAGGCGACCGACGTCGGCGTCAACAAGGCCACGGCAAGGCTGTTTCCCGTCGCCAACACGCCGGAGGCCATCCTGGCGCTGGGTGAGGAAGGCCTGCGTCATCACATTCGAACCCTTGGACTCTACAACGCCAAGGCGGCCAACCTCATCAAGACCTGCGGGATCCTGGTGGAGAAATACCACGGCAGGGTGCCCCGAAAGCGCGCCGAACTCGAGGCACTGCCCGGTGTGGGGCGAAAGACGGCCAGCGTCGTCCTCAACACCGCCTTCGGCGAACCGACGATCGCCGTCGACACCCATATCTTTCGCGTCGCCAACCGCACCCGGATCGCGACGGGCAAGACACCCCTGCAGGTCGAACAAAGGCTGTTGAGATTCGTCCCGGCCGAATTTCGCAAGGACGCCCACCACTGGCTCATCCTCCACGGGCGCTATACCTGTACCGCGCGCAAACCCCGTTGCGGTACCTGCCCGATTTGTGATCTCTGTGAATATCGGGACAAGACCCCCGAACAAGGGTGACCGAACGCGTCCAGCCGGCATCCGGCGCCTTCCCCTCAGGGGCCGGGGTGGGCCGACTCGAGCGCGACGACGACGGCAACCAGTACGACCAGGAAGGGGACGACGTAACCCAGCAATCGCTCCGCGGTGAGTCCGTTTTTTTGCCAGAGGCCTTGTTCGCGCCATCGCCCATCCGTCATCTCCCCCCGAATGCATAATCCCCCTTTCCCGGATTATAGTGGCCACGCCTCGTCTCACCGAATGTTCCCGGCATGACGCCTGCCCGGGGGTTATCCGGTCGTTCTGAAAGGAGAAAACTACATGAATCCGATCGTTCGTCTCGCCAATTTCGCGCAGGATCTGCTGGACAGGACGCGCGCCGTGGACTTTCTCGCCCCACTCGCGTTGCGACTCTACCTGGTACCCATCTTCTGGATGGCCGGCACAAAAAAGCTCGGGATCGACCCCACCTTCGGCCCGACCATCGGCTTGTGGTTCGCCAGTCTCAAGAACATCTCGGTCGCGGATACTGCGGCCTGGTTCGGTAATCCAGACTGGGGACTGGGTCTGCCCCATCCCGAACTGATGGCCTGGGCGGCATCGCTGACCGAGTTGCTCGGCGCGATTCTGCTGCTGATCGGACTGGGTGTGCGCTGGATCTCGATACCCCTGATGGCCGCAATGGTGGTCGCGATGGTGACGGTCCACTGGCAGAATGGATGGCTCGCGATCGCCGAGGGGGCGGGCTCGGTCTTCGCGACCGACCGGACGATTGCCGCCATGGAGCGCCTGGAGCGGGGCAAATCCATTCTGCAGGAACACGGCAACTACGACAGGCTGACGGAATACGGCAACTTCGTGATACTGAACAACGGGATAGAATTTGCCTCGACGTATTTCTTCATGCTGCTGGTGCTGTTCTTCGTCGGCGCCGGGCGCTATCTGAGCGTCGACGGTTGGCTCTATCGCAAATTCCGCAGCCAGGGGTAAAGAAAGATTCCATGCTGGTCCTGCTGACCTTCACCACGATGTTACTGGCGGCGCTCATGGTCGAGCCGCTGGCCGAAGGACTGCGCATGCCGTTCGGTGTGGCGCTGGTGGCGGTCGGATTCGTCGGCTCGGAAGTACTCGTCTACTTCGGAATCGACACGGGGCTGCGCTGGAACGTGTTCACAGACCTCATCCTCGAGTTGTTCCTACCGCTGCTGGTGTTCGGCACCGCATTCAACCTGGACGCCCGCAGACTTCCGAAGGACATCGTGCCGATCCTGTATCTTGGCGTGCCCCTGTTCATCGTTTCGGCCTTCGTCACGGGGGCACTGATCTATTTCGGCATCGGACATCCCGGCGGTTTCCCGTGGGTCACGGCGCTGCTCACCGGTGCGTTGCTTTCCGCCACGGATCCGGGGGCGGTGGTGGCGATCTACGAAAGACTGGGCTTGTCGGACCGCGTAAAACATCTGCTGGAAGGGGAGAGCCTGTTCAACGACGCAACGGCCATCGTGCTGTTCGGCGTGCTGCTCTCCCTGGTCACGCTGCCCCAGACGGAGGTCGACGCCGTGCAGGCATGCATGACCTTTTTCAGGGTGTTCTTCGGGGGACTCGCGGTCGGCGCGATCACCGGCGTCATCGGCGTCGGACTGATGTTCACCTTTCGCGGTCCCTTCCCGTGTGCCGTAATCTCCTTCTCGGTGGTCATATTCAGTGTTTACATCTCGGTGCACATGTTCGAGGTCTCATCCGTGATGGCGGTACTCACCGCCGGGCTGCTCACGGGCACCGCAAATCTCAGGATCTGCCACGAGGGATTCGTCAACTCGGTCTGGGGCTTCGTGGGTTACATCATCGCGGCGCTGATGTTCCTGCTGATGGGGGCGACCGTCACGCCCGGCATGTTCACGGCCCAATGGCTCGCCATGCTGATCGGGATCGGCGCCGTCGTGGTCTCCCGGGCGTTGACCGCGTGGGTCCTGCTGCCACCGATCACCCGCGCATCGGGCACCGAAACGCTTTCCCGGGGCGACCGCACGCTCGTGTTCTGGGGCGGTCTTCGCGGCGCGGTCACCCTCGCACTCGCCCTGCAACTGCCCCTGGAAATGGATACCTGGTTCACAGTCCAGTCGATCGCCTACGGGGTCGTCCTATTCAACCTGTGCTTCCAGGCCCCCTTGATGGAACCGCTGCTGCGGCGCCTTGGTTCAGAGGACACGTCATGAGGTCTCTCGCGCACTGCACACGGGGTGCCAACGTGCCACCCGTCCCAAAGCCTGTCCAGCGCGCAAACCCCGCTGTGGGTCGGGCGAAACACTCAGTCGCAGCCATCGTCCTCGGTCACGACGCGCCCTGTCTCCGGATCCGTCATGACGCTGCCTTGCGGATCGTTGCGGACGGTACCGACGAACATCATGTTGTCGATTCGGGAAAACTGGGTGTCCAGGGCGCGCTTGACCGTCGCTTCCTCGAGTCCCTCGTAGATCACCACACGTCCCCGCGTCTCGGCCTTCAGTTGCAAGTCGCTGGGCTCGAACAGCGTCCTCGTCTGCCAGGTATCGGTGTCCTTCGTGTAGGCGGCGCTGGGCGCCACGGCAATACCGGCCACGATCGACACGGCGCACTTCGTGATTGTCGCACGTTTCATATCCACCCCTGTTTCTTGACGTTCGTTCTGTGTGTCTGTGGGGCGCGTGCATTACCGCGACCGGGTGTCGTTTCCCGGGATCGATGGGGTCGCTACGGCAACTCTAGCGCCAGACCACGACGAAAAACGTAGCAAAAAGGCCCCGCAACCTGTGCGGCGTAGTGGGGGGGTACCGATGTGAAATTTTTCACGATTGCCGCGGTAGGGAGTCATTCGGGAAGGAGCGAGGGAACGCGACCGGAATCGAATGCTACTCCCGATGTTACTCCCGGTCCAATCCGGAACCTGGGCCTGCGCGTATAATCATCGAGCGCGCCATTGCAATGAGGATGACACGATGACCGACGCGTACCGTGTCGACGGTGCAGGTCTTGGCCTGCGACGCGACCTGCTGAGCGAACTGGAGCACACCCCGACACTGCCGGTGGACTTCATGGAAGTGGCCCCGGAGAACTGGATCGGCGTGGGCGGGGCCATGGGAAAGCGCTTGCGGGCCTTTACCGAGCGATTCCCCTTCGTGGCCCACGGACTTTCTCTCTCCCTGGGGGGCCCTTCGCCCCTGGATGAAGCGTTTCTCGGTGAGGTCAAGGCCTTCCTGAGCATGCACGGTGTCCGCTGCTACTCCGAGCACCTGAGTTTCTGCTCGGACGACGGCCATCTGTACGACCTCATGCCCATCCCGTTCACCGAAGCGGCCGTCCACTACGTGGCGGACCGCATCCGGCGTACCCAGGAGATCCTCGAGCGGCGCATCGCCATCGAAAACGTCAGCTACTACGCCGCGCCGGGCAAGGAGATGGACGAGATCGAGTTCATCAATGCGGTCCTCGAGGAGGCGGACTGCGACCTGCTGCTGGACGTCAACAACATCTACGTCAACTCGGTCAACCACGGTTACGGCGCGGAGGCATTTCTCTCCGCGCTTCCGTGCGAACGTATCGCGTACGCGCACATCGCCGGGCACCACGTCGAGGACGTCGACCTGATCGTCGACACCCACGGGGCGGACGTCATCGACCCGGTCTGGGCCCTGCTCGAGCAGGCCTACGCCCGTTTCGGCGTCTTTCCCACCCTCCTGGAGCGCGACTTCAATCTCCCGCCGGTGGGCGAGTTGCTGAAGGAAGTCGAGATCATTCGTCAGTACCAACGCAAGCAGGATTCTTCCCATGGGAAACGCGAGGCAACGGCCTGAAACCCGTCCTGAGTTCATCCGGCACCAGTATGCCTTCGCGGCCCACATCCGTGACCCGAAGACAAACCCAAAACCCGGGGACGTCGAGGACCGCCGCATGGCGATCTACCGCGACCTCTTCTACAACAATGTGGAAGGGTTCTTGTCCAGCGGTTTTCCCGTGCTACGTTCCCTGTACGACGACGCCGGCTGGCACCGGATGGTGCGGGATTTCTTCGCCAACCACCGCTGCCACACGCCGTACTTCCTGGAGATATCACAGGAATTTCTTCGCTACCTTCGCGAGGAACGCGAGCCGCAACCCGAGGACCCACCGTTCCTGCGGGAGCTCGCGCACTACGAGTGGGTGGAACTGGGTCTGTCATTGGCCGAGGACGAGGCCGATCTGGACCGCATCGACCCGAACGGCGATCTCCTGGACGGGAGGCCGGTGCTGTCCCCGGTGGCGTGCCTGCTCAGCTACACCTTCCCGGTCCACCGCATCAGCACCAAGTTCCGGCCGGATTCACCGGGCGAACAGTTAACCTACCTCCTGGTCTATCGCGACAGGAAGGACGAAGTCGGCTTCATGGAACTGAACCCCGTCACCGCGCGCCTGATCGAACTCATGGGCAACGAGCAATCCGGGACCGGCCGGGAGTTGCTCGAGACCATCGCGATCGAGATGCAGCACCCCAATACAGAGGTCGTGGTCCGCGGTGGCGCCGGGACCATGGACGAACTGCGTAGACTGGGGATCCTGCTCGGGACGGAGATCCCCGGAATCAATGGGGTCAGTCTCGATTGATAGACGACATCCCCTCGGCGAACTGCCTGCTGGCGGTGCCCTCTTCTTCGTGGTACCTCCCTCCAAAGTCTTTGAAGATAAAGGCTACATCTATCCTGACGCAGGGAGTTCCTGATCACGCCAAATAGGGACAACAACCTGTGCAAAACAATCCGGATGCTGGGGGGCTACTACGTCCCGCATGTCAACTACAGCTACCAACCTACCGGCACCCGTCGGAAAGGAGTTTACGGGGCCACCCCGATCGATTGCGACACCTATACACCGACCTGCTGTCGATACATCATGCTTGATCCCGTGCGCACACGATGTTTGGTTGACCAGCCGGGGGATTGCCCCTGGTCGAGTTTTCGGCTGTACTCAACCTTGACAACGAATGAATTATGGGAATATTATCCCATATACAGTTTTTTGTCGTCGGGACGGGGTCGAATGGATTCTCATTGCGGATCGCGTTCTTCCATAGACCAACTATCCAGGGAAGCCATAGTTGTGACGCCTGTCCGCCGATCTGATCTCCGTCTTCGTATCTTCACCGGCATTCTCTCGACTGCGTCAGTGGCTCTGGCAGTCAGCGCTTGTGGTGCGCAACAGGCGGCTGAGGCCGCCACCACACTCGTTTCGGACAATTCGAACCCGGCATTGGAACGAAGCGATACGTTCCGAATCGACGAAGCAAAGTGGACGGCGGAGGACGCCCGCCTCGAGGTAAGGGGCAAGGGGAGCAACGGAGCCACCGTTGTGCTCTCGAACGCCGACACATTGATTGTGCTGGGCCAGATCGATGTCGACGATGACGAATGGACTTTTCGCGAATCCGGCTTCGGGGCAGTTCCATGCAGGATAAGGGCCGAGCAATCCGACGGTCAGGTGGCCGAGATGGCAGTGAGGGATGCACCCTTGGACTGTGCTGGTGACACTGTCGGAGGGCAGCCAGAGGGAAACGACATTGCTCTGCTGGGTGCCAATGACCTGAAGATGCACTGCGCCGACCTCGACTATCAGATCTTCAGCATCCTTTCGCCTTTCAACGTGGTTTACGCCCAAGCGATACGAAAGGGCTAGTCGGACGGCCTTCCCCTGATTCTCGACATCACCGAGGTCGCGGTTACCTGCCAAGCTACCAGCAGCGCCGACGATCCTACCGGTGCGGGATCGATCGATACAAGCGGCCAAACTCGACGTCGGCATTCAAGTCGCATTTCTGAGAAAACAGCGGTCACCCGGTGCCACTGAGTGGAAGCACCGGCAACAATGCCTGGGGTGGTCTGGCCTACGGACCGCTTTATCCGAGCGTCCTGGCCGGGGCCTTGATCCCGCCACCCGCTGACCCCATGAGCCTCGCCGGGGAATGCAGCGATCCCGCTACCGCAAGCGGTTGCCCCAGCATACTGAATCTCTTCGAGCCCCTCCCTGCGGATACCGGAATACCCGTACCGGCCCCCAATGAGCTTTTTCCGTTGACCAGATCACCGGCATTGGTGACAGCTCAGCAGCGCATGCCCGGTCCCGCCAACTTCCCGCAGGAGTTCGACCGATTTGACAAAGATCTCGCCTTCTTCGTCGACTTCCCGTTCGGATCCCGGGACAGAAACATCAACTGGTTTGCGGCAGCCGGTGTACAACGAAAGCGATGCATTGACAGGGCCGCACGGCATGCATCCCGTACCCATGGATACGGGCGGCGCCATCGTGGTCAACGCGCCGCTGACCGCGACCCCCGCTGTGAGCGGGACCTCAAGACCCTGGCGCGGGGGGCGTCACCTGATGTCCAAACGTACTATCCTTTCAGCGCGCTGACATGCTCCCAGATGGCATAGCCCCTTATCGCGAACCAGACCGAAAGTAGTCCACACATAACGGCCACCAGCGATACCCCGGGTCTGAATCCGTTTCGGACCCATTCCCTCGCCCCGAGAAATGCCCCCGCGCCCGTGACGAGAAAACCGAACTCGCTGATCAGCAGCATCGTCAGCAGGGGGAGAGAAAATCCTGACTCACCGGTTCCGGCTGCGACCAGCACCGACAGCAACACGGCGCCGACGACCAGCGTAAGCCATGCGAATTTGTCTCTGCTCACAGAATATCCGCCCTGTTCATACCTGCCGACCTTCCGCTTTGCATTCGCCTCTCTAACCGATCGACTCATGCATCAACCTGTTACCGGCGCAGATTGAGTTAAGCCTTTTCGACAACATGTGTTCATACATCGATATCACGGAATCCCTGCCATTGTGGCGGATATAGTTATTGAACTGTGGTGCGGAATTCAGCTCAATCAGATACATCTCTCCGGTCGAATCAACGATGACGTCGAGCGCTACAAAATCGAGCCCAGGCAATTCCAGTGCAGGACGAAACTCGCGCGAAACGATCCAGTCAATATCATCCGAAGCGAGATCGATAGCCTTTCCCCCTTCGGTTTCCCAGTAGCGTACACCGAACTCCCGGGACGTACCGTAACGTTCGTAGGACAACAACGGCTCCCCCTCGAAACATACCACCCTGAGCTCGCGCTGCGGCCGGATGTACTCCTGGGCCAGCGCAACGTAGTCGTATTGTGACGAATTCCTGTCAAATATCGTCCGCAGCGCCGCCTGCACGTCGACACTTGTGCGACAGAGAAACACGTTGTTCCCCAGCGCACCCTTGTTTCTTTTCACGACAACCGGCAAGCCAAAATCTTCCTCCACCGACTGGACGATACGCTCGATCGATTCGTGAGTGACGTATTGCCTGTAGGACGCGGGGACATTGAAATCCAGATAACCGGCAGTCTTCGGCATCCTGACCAATTCGTGCAGCAATTCGTACTGGTGCTCCTTGTCCTTGCACAACCCGGCCATGGATTCGGTGTTGAACGGCGTCCTGTTAAGCTGGAAGTGGAACCGGTCTTCGACAATGACGTAGTTCTCGTTCTTGTCGACATACCGGAATCCGATCCGGAGCCTCTCGCACGCCCGAACGATACACGCGATATGTGCCTCCATCTGATGTACGGCTCCATCCTGTTTCAAGGGATTCGATCCCCGTCCCCGGGATTAAGCAAACCCCGCCACCGGCCGGCCAACGGGACGCATCTGCGGGAGCGATCAAAGCTGCGCTATTTTCCCACGAATCGGGTCATGAAGTCCTAGCAGCCTGTCGGCTTTAGGAACAATCTACTGCGCTGATGGGAGAACGGCCAAAAAATCCCCGATTCCTCGTTGCGTAGACCCACTATGCGCCTCGAAATCGCGAACTTTTTGTCTCGCTCTCCCACAATGCTCGCTATGATCGCCTAAATCCGACAGGCTCCTAGAAGAAACTGATGTCCCTGTACCGTGCGCACGATGCCTTGCGCTGCAGGATCCCGAGTAGATCGGGCTTTTCCCGCCACCTCGGTCCCGCAACGACCCAACCGAACTCACGCCTGCCCTGCAGGGCGTGGGAACCGCGGAAAACCGCTACCCTGGCACCCGCGATCGCCTCGCCCGTACATCCCGGAATGACAACCGTCCGTCCCGCCCGTCCCCCGGTGGGTCCCGTCCGCCCCACAACCCGCTGATCCTCTCCCCGGCTCGGGATACCGTTTTCCCCGTGATGTGAATCACGTTGGTTTCTTGATAAAGGCAAACCGGTCGAAAGGCCGGGGCGCAAAGCTGCGGGTCTAATGTCTCCCCACAAAAACTGGAGACTACGATAGCCGGGCCGCCGGGAAATCAGACGGGCCGGTGACTCACCGAC
The DNA here is from genome assembly GCA_022340215.1 of Gammaproteobacteria bacterium. Taxonomy (NCBI): domain Bacteria; kingdom Pseudomonadati; phylum Pseudomonadota; class Gammaproteobacteria; species Gammaproteobacteria bacterium. The sequence goes on along the minus strand of JAJDOJ010000244.1, from coordinate 7,888 downwards.
GCAGACCTGGCGACAAGCCCCGCTGCGTACGCCCTTACTGTAATACTTTACAGGTCTGAATCGATCCTTACTGGCAGCCCCCCGCAGCACAACGCACGGGGGTGCACCGTAATGATCGCTTCGATCCGAAATCTCGCTCTGCTTTCCACCATCCTTCCCGCCCTCGCACTGACCGGTTGCGGCGGTGGCAGCGGTGACGGCTCCACGGCCTCCGCCACACCCGGCGGCGGGGACTTCGTCTTCGAGACCGGCCCGGAAGGCTCCGAGCATCCCGATGTCGCCTACCCCTCCCTGCCGGGCGGCGGCGACACCGTGCTGGCGCTCAGCTGGGACGCGAACCCGGCCGAGGAGAACATCCAGTACTACGAGGTGATGTACGGATCCGAGGAAAACCAGGTCGACTACTTCTACATCCAGACCATGAACGAGCGGTCTTTCAACCCGAACACACCGGCCGTCGAGATCGAGACGAGCGACCTGGCCCACGCCAACGAGGGCTACGTCTGCTTCGCCGTCAAGTCCTACAACGACTTCAGTGAATCCGAGCCCTCCGAGGCGGTCTGCACCGGGGTCTGATCCGGACACAATGCTCGATATAGACAACGCGTGAACCGCGCATAACCCCGGCCCGACCAGGCTGGGGACCAGCAACACCCCGACTGCCCCCGAGTAACCTGACGTGGATCGCGGGGGTTTTCTTTGCCCATGGTTTACCCTGGTTGCTGTTCGCGTGTGGGATAGGTACGGCCGGGTGCCTGGCGGTTTCAGTGTGGGGAGAGGGAGAGACAGGGCGCAAGGGAAACGAAACAGACACGGCCCAGGTCGAAGTGACGCTACGAGAAGAGCTTTTCCCACCAGCGCCTGCGCTGCCGAGTCGGCCTCTGCGCACTGTGCAGATCAACCGGCTTAAGCTTCGACAGCGTCCAGCCGGGCAGCGGCGGATTGTCACTGTAGCCACAGGTCACGCCGAGGTTGTGCGGATCATAGATCTTGACGAATGCGGGCTTTTCGCGGTCGTCCGCATAGACGATACCGCAGTAGTCTTCATCGTGGTCCGTTCGCAGCAGGCGATCCACCTCCTCGAGAAATCGGCCGAGCTGGGAACCCGTGGCGGGTTGCTCCGGTGGTTCGTCACCGATGTGATAAACATACCAGCCACCCGACGGATCGCTGCGTACCTTGTCCCACAGCTCATCGAGTTGCGGCCAGCGCAGGACCCCGCTGAAGCCGCCGCGGAATGCCGACAGGAAATGCTTGCTCGCAGTCATAGCCTCTCGCCTTCGCACACCTTGCTGATCCACTCCTCGAGCAGGATGATCTCGTTCTCGAAATAGTCCGGTTGCTGATAGGTGTTCGTCATGACGCTCGCCCCCTGCAAGCGGCCCATGACGTGTAACGCGAGCATCCCGGCGTCTTCCTCCTGACCGGAGGCACAAAACTGGGTTTCGAGCCAAGCGCGATACATATCGAACAATTCCCGCGCATGGTCGCGCAGCCCTTCCTCGTTGTTGTCCTTCCTCAGCTCGGTATTGAGCGAACCGAAGGGGCAACCGTACTGCCTTATGCTGTCCAGCATGGGAAGCATACTGCGGACGAACCCGCGCATCCGTTCGCAGGGATCGGGAGAGGCCTCTTCGAGGCCCTCAAGGCTGGCGCGTCCGAACGCGAGCCAGCTATCGATGACACCGAGGAGAATTTCGTCCTTGGACTTGAAGTAGTAGTAGAAATTACCGCGGGGGATCTCGGCGCGCTGCGCGATATCACTGAAAGACGTCGCGTTGTATCCCTGCTGGTAGAAGAGTTCACGCGCCGCGGAAATGATGCGTTGCCTGTTGTCTGTCGTGCTAGTTTCCACTCAAGCGTCTCCTACTTTCCCTCGCCACAACGCAAGGTGCACCGGATCGGAATCCGGAATACACCGCAGGAGTGGTCGCGCGAAGCGGGGCTTCCATCGAACCCCGCCCCAGACGGGCATCGCGTGCCTGTCGTCTACGCGATTGGAGACCGCTATTCAGATAAACAGGCAGATATCGGACTCGCCGGCGAACTCGAAAAAGGTCGCCGCACCACCATATTCGACGTTGTCGATGAAATCGGCGTGATCCATATCGAACAGATCCACCGTCATCTGGCAGGCGATAAGCTTGACATCCGCCTCCAGACAGAGATCGCGAAGGTCCTCCAGGCTGGCCACTCCCTTGGACTGCATCTTCTTCTTCATCATCATGGTCATCATGCCCTGCATGCCCGGCAGGGCCTGCAGCAGGACGGGCATCGGCATCGGCATCGGCATCCCGGGATTGCCGACAGAGGTCACCTTCAGCGACATCTTCCGCTTGAGTAGGTTGAGTCCATAAAAGGTGAAGAAGATCTGTGTGTCGTATCCGAGCGCAGCCGCGGTCGACGCGAGAATAAAGGGAGGGTAACCCCAGTCCAAGGTCCCTTTGGTCGCAATGATAGCCAGCTTCTTTTCGGTCATGTGCGTTCTCCTAAAAACAGTTAGACAGCCGTATGACTATAGTACTGGCCATTTCATAAATCCGCAATACTCTAATTTGCCGAAAGGGCAGGAAAATTTGTCGAGCCATACATTATTTTTATCGGCGAATCAATTAATTAGATAGGCATTCCGAATGCCGGACTCCGCGATCAATGGCCTCGTTGGCTCGACGGACCGCCGCTTCTCCTATCCTGTTGCCATCGAATTCCACAGCCGGGCAGCACCGCGCACACCGCTGGAGTCGCCGTGGCGCGGCGTCACTAACCGGGTACGAACACACTCAGAGAACACGTAATCCTCCCACAGGGCCGGGACGTTCCGATACAGGCGCTGGATGTTGGACATCCCGCCGCCGAGTACGATCACGTCGGGATCCAGGAGGTTGATGGCGGACGCGAGACCGCGCGCCAACCGGTCCTCGTAGATCCTCAGGGTCGACTCGGCCGCCGAATTCCCCATCACGGCCTCCTCGACGACACGTCTGGGATCGACGGTGCGACCGGTCGCGCGTTCATATGCGGCGCTCAGCCCCGGGCCCGAGAGGTATGTCTCGATGCATCCCCGTTTGCCGCAGTAGCATCGCGGACCCCGGATCTCTTCACCCCGGGGCCACGGCAGGGGATTGTGGCCCCACTCACCGGCAACGGCATTGGGGCCGGTCAACACCTCGCCACCGACGACCACCCCCGCACCGGTCCCTGTGCCGATGATTACACCGAAGACCACCCTGCCATCGCGTGCCGCGCCATCGGTGGCCTCCGACAGGGCGAAGCAGTTCGCGTCATTGGAGATACGAACCGTTCTCCCGAGAAGCGCCTCGAGATCGGCCTTGAGGGGTTTGCCGTTGAGCCAGACCGAATTGCTGTTTCGGAGCAGACCGGAGACCGGCGAGATCGCGCCGGGCGTCCCGATTCCAACCGTACCACGTCCACCCAGCGCGGCGTCCGCTCCGTTAACGAGTCCCGAGATGGCCTGCAACGTCGCGGAATACTCGTCCCGAGGTGCCGGTATCCGTTCGCGCAACCATTGTCGACCGTCGCGGCCCAGTGCGACGATTTCGATCTTCGTCCCGCCGAGATCCACACCGAGACGATATTCCGTGTGCCGTTTCACGCGCCCTTTGCCCAAACGACAAATCTTCGCCGCCGTCCACGATGAATGTCAACAGAGCCTAGCGCCCCGGGCGGTTCCGGTCCCAGAAGACCTCGCCTTCCCTGGCCGTACGGGCCAGCGTCCTCGCGAGCACGAACAGGAGGTCCGACAACCGGTTCATGTAGCGCGGGAGGGCCTCGTTCACGTCCTCGACCGCGGCCAGGGCCAGGACGCTGCGTTCCGCCCTTCGGCACACGGCGCGCGCGCAATGGCAGGCAGCGGCCGGGGACCCACCGCCCGGCAGGATGAACTCTTTCAGCGGGGGCAGGTCACCGTTAAATCGATCGATCTTCGCCTCCAGCCATTCGACGTCTCCACCGAGAATCGAGACCGTGCCGGGCAAGCTCAATTCCCCGCCGACCCGGAACAGGTCGTGCTGAATCGCGACCAGGCACTCGCGCGGATCGGTATCGCAATCGAAGGCGAGCACCACGCCCAACTGACTGTTCAGCTCGTCGACGTCTCCGATGGCGTTGACGCGTGGCGCGGTCTTATCCACGCGCGTCCCGTCACCGAGACCGGTCCTGCCGTCGTCCCCGCTTCGTGTGTACACCCGGGTAACCCGATAACCCATGATCATCCTCCGCTTCGTCCCCCCGCATACCCAACGGACCGAACACCACCCGCGGCCTCACGTACCAGGACACAATGCATTGCGATGGCCCGGCAGGCGCAAAGTATGTCAAAATTATGAACTTGCCGGTTTCCAGTTCCGCTTTTCCCAACCGGCAGGCCTCAACCCCCTATCGCATCAAGGTGCCCATGTTCAAAGCGAAAACCTGGAATCTGTTCATCGTCGCGGCCAGTTTGCTGTGCCTGTCATCCCCCGCGTTCGCCTACCTCGATCCAGGTACGGGAAGCATGGTGGTCTCCGCCATCATCGGGATATTTGCCACCGCCATTCTGGCTGTCAAGACCTACTGGTACAAACTCGTGTCGCTCCTGCGGCCGAAGAAGGGCCCTGCCCGGCACAAGCCCGCCAGTGCATCGGAAGATCCTGCAGACAAGACCGGCTGATTTCCCCCGGCAGAAATACCCCTGACTCCGGTCAGGAATGACTCGCGAGATGCTTGGGAATTTCTTGCCCAGCTGGACAGCCTGGCGTCGTTTTGCCCGCTCGCCCGCCACCTGGCGAAGGATCGTTTTCTATTCCGAAAGCGGACAGGACTGGCACCATTTTCGACCCGTCATCGAGGCGCTGACCGGCGATCTCCGGCGGGAGATCAGCTACGTAACCTCCGACCCGGACGATCCCGGTCTCGGGGCGGCGGGAGATCGCCTGCGCACCTACTATATCTCCCCCGGTCTCGTCAGGATCCTCCTGTTTCAGTTCATCCAAGCCGACGTCATGGTCCTGACCGTGCTCGACCTGAACAACTTCGAGTTGAAACGCTCGATCCACTCCGTGCACTACGTCTACACGTTTCACGGCATGGGTAGCACCCATATGGTAGACCACCCGAACTCCTACGACCACTACGACAGCGTCTTCTGTGTGGGGCCGCACCAGATACGGGAAATCCGGCGGCGCGAGGAGATGGCCGGTCTGCCGGCCAAGACTCTCGTCGAACACGGATACACACGTCTAGAGACGTTGATGGCCGCTGGAAGGGAGCATGCGCGTGAGGCACAAGACCGGCCCGTGATCCTTATCGCACCGACCTGGGGGGAAGAGTCGCTCCTCAACCTCTGCGGCGAAGACCTGGTGCGCGTACTGCTCGAAGCCGGTTACCACGTGATCGTGCGTCCTCACTATCACACCCTGAACCTGACCCCCGACGTCATCGACCGGCTGGTCGAGCGGTTCGGTGACAACCCACGGTTCAAACTCGTTACGCGTATGGGAGAATCCACATCGCTGTTCGAGTCGGACCTCATGATCTGCGACTGGTCGTCCTCGGCGATCGAGTATGCCCTGGGGCTGGGAAAACCGGTCCTGTATGTCGATGTCCCGAAGCGCGTCAGAAACCCGGACTATGAGGCCTACGGCATCGAACCGATCGAGATCTTTATCCGGGAAAGGATCGGAGAGGTCCTTTCGCCTCAAGCGCTGGAAGAGATGCCGCAGGCCATCGAACGACTGCTGAACACTCGCGAGGCGTTCCAGCAATCGATCTCGGTGTTGCGGGGCGAGATCGTGTTCAACGTAGGAGACAGTGCACAAGTGGCAGCGCGGGAACTCGTGAAGATAGCAGATGATGTCGGCAAGAACTGACCGGGGGGACGAGGCCCCGGTAGAAGAATCCGGTTCGCGAAAGGACTGGCTGGCACCGGCCGGCCGCGTCCGCCTGCTTAAATGGGCGAGCTGGTTCGCCGTGTTGAACGCCGCCGTCATGGGGATGGTGTCGCTGCGTTATCTCCTCCGGTTTCCGTTTCCGGACGAACCCGTCGCGATTCTCTATGTCTTCCTCGCCTACACGGGGCAGTTCGCCCTGCTGGCTTATCTCCCCTTTCTCCTGTTGCTGTTGCCGCTGGCCCTGCTCGTGCCGCGCCCGAAACTGATCGTTCCGGTCGCGATCATCGTCTTCAGTGCGATCCTGGCGCTGCTCACGGTAGACAGCCTGCTGTTCGAGCGTAATCACTTTCACCTCTCCCCCCTGACGATCCGGATTCTTGGTGCCGGCACCTGGGGATTCGCCGCCCTTTATTTTGCCATTTTCGCAGCAATCGAATGGTTTCTTGCCCGCTGGACGTGGCGCCGTTTCTCACCGCCGGGACGACGAAACCGGGGAATACTACTGGGTGCGTTTCTTGTCCTCTGCCTGACGGGAAGCCAGGCGATCTATATTGCCGCGGACGCGCACTACTATGTTCCGATTACGAAGTTCGACCACTACCTGCCGCTCTACTATCGACTCACCGCCAAGCGCTTCCTCGATCGACATGGGCTGATCTCACTGAACCAGAACCGGGAGAGGAACCTGGTCGCCGGTCTCGGGCAGGTGCGCGGTAAGGAACTGAACTATCCGGTGAAGCCCTTGGATTGCGATGCGGATGCGCCGCAATACAACATCCTATTCATCGTCGTCGATGCGATGCGAAGCGACTTCGCCACGGCGGAGATCACTCCCGCCATCGAGCGGTTCTCTCATCGGGCTGTGAATTTTCGCAATCACTACAGCGGCGGCAATTCCTCCCGGATGGGTATGTTCTCGCTGTTCTACGGCATCCCCGGAACCTACTGGCAGGCGTTCCAGTCCCTGCAGCAACCTCCGGCGCTGATGGACGTCATTCAGCGACGCAACTACCGGATCGGTGTCTTCGGCAGCGACACCCTGTACGGCCCGTCCAACCTCGACCGCACGGTCTTTGCCAGAATCCCGGACCTGAGGATGGAAACGGACACCCGGCCAGATGCTCCGTACGCACGAGATATCGCGATTACCGAGGAGTGGTTAGCCTGGCTCGACGGTATGTCACCGGCGGAACGGTTCTTCGGCTTCCTGTACTATGCCGCACCTACGCACCGTTACAGCTATCCGCCGGACTATGATCAGGCATTCAACAGCCAGGCGAAGAGCGGCGGCAAGCCCACGCTGCTCGACCGTTACAAGAGTTCGCTGCGTTTCGATGATGAACTCATCGGACGGGTGCTGGACGATCTCGAGAATCGCGGTTTGATGGAGCAGACGATTGTGATCCTGACCAGCGACCATGGTGAGGAGTTCAACGACAACGGGCTCGAGTTCCAGGGCCACGGGACCGCATATTCAGACTACCAGATGCACACGCCGATGCTGGTCCACTGGCCCGGCATGGATCACCGGGACGTGACGGTACGCACGTCGCATCTCGACGTGCCACCCACACTGCTGGCAAGGGCGCTGGGATGCAGGAATCCGGTCGAGGAATACAGCACCGGACAGGACCTCTTGACTCGCTCGGACTGGCCGTGGCTGATCGCCGGCAGCTACAACGGTTACGCGATTCTCGAGCCCGAACAGACCACAGTGACCTACGTTGGAGGGTACTTCGAGGTCCGGGACAAGGACTACCGGATCATCGACAACCCGGTCATCAATGCGTCCGTCCTCACCGAGGCAATGAACGACATGGGTCGTTTCTTCCGCTAGGAGCCTGTCGGACTTAGGTGATCGTAGCGAGCATGATGGGAGAGCGAGATCGAATGTTCACGATTTTGGGTCGCATAGTGGGCCTACGCAACGAAAAATCGGGGGCATTTGAGCCGAGCTCCCATCAGCGCAGTAGATTAATCCTCAGTCCGACAGGCTCCTA
>JAJDOJ010000243.1 GCA_022340215.1 Gammaproteobacteria bacterium | reverse complement strand
GGCTTGCAGTTCCAGGGGGTCGATGTTGGCGACCCGCTCCCCGGTGCCCCCACCGGGCGCGGGCAGGAAGATCAGGGTCGCGACGCGCCGATAGGCGGAAAATGACAGATTTGGAATCGTCTCTTCTTCGGTCTCCACCGTGTAGATCCCGGCCGGCTGCACCTCTCCGATCCCGGTCAAAAAGAACGGCCGGGAGAAGGTGACGGTCTTCTGACTCGTGCGCGCGCTCATCGGAGATCTCCAGATTCCGGCATGCCCGATAGTGCCAGCGCGCTCCGCGACAGCCGTGCCGATCTCGGCCCGTCTGCTGCATCATTCTCTCCTCGTCACCATCTCGGCCGCAGCTCAGGCCTTCTCTTCCAGAATGCTGGGCCGGCCTTACGCCATACCGAACAGGCAGCCGACATGGAGGCGGTTGCCACCCGAAGAGAGAACCTCGACCAGGCAGCTGTAGCGGCCCGATTGCCGGGTCGCACTAATCTCGATTGGCCGGCCAGCTCCGCTTGGACCGAACGCATCGCTACGCCTGGGAGGCGGCGCGCGGGATGGTGACGATGCAGCGCGTCCGGTCCAGCGTGCTGTGATTCTCCAGCTTTCCGCCGAGCCGCAGGACCAGCAGCCTCGCAAGCGTCAGGCCATTGTCGCGTCTGTCATCAGCTGACATGGTGTTGCCACTGTCCTCGACGACGAGCTGCCAAGCCTCCGGAGCAGCTGTGAAGCACACGGTGATCCGGCCGGCCAGTCCCGGTGGGAGCGTATAGACGAACGTGCTGGAGATGAGGAGGTCGGCGACGAGCCTGAGGGTGACCGCGGTGCCGATGGGCAGGGCGGCATCGGCGGCCGCACAGGTGAGTGTGGGGCCGCTCGATCCGCCGAGTGCCTTGGCGATATCGTGGCAAAGGTCCCGCAGGTACTGGCCAAAAGACACTTCGGTCGAGCCAGAGATCCGCGAGAGCACCTCACTGAGCGTCGTCACGGCGATGACCCCGGCCGGGCGCTCGCAAAGGGCAAGCACGCCCTTCATCGCCCAATAGCTCTCCACGGCAGGGGGCGGAGGCCGCGCAAGGAAGATTGCCTCACGGTTGCCCTCGGGCGCGAGGACCGCGGTTGAGCGGGCAGCGACGGCAGGCATCGGGTGTCTCCGAGATCAATCTGTGATTGTGGCAAATCTACGCGGTCGGAGACGGCGCTATGCTAACCTGGATTAGCGGTTGGAGCCTGCCTGCCGCGCGCTCGCGCTCTTCATTGCCCCAGCCCGTTGTTCTGGTCGAGATAGCCGCTGTGGTACTCGGCGAGGGTACGCAGACCGGCGAGATCGTGGAACTCGACATGACCCTCCCGGAAGGTCACCAGGCCGCGCTCGCGCAGTTGCCGCAGAACGCGGTTCACGTGGATGGCGGTGAGCCCCAGCGCGTCGGCCAGGAGATACTGGTTGAGCGGGCAGACGAAGCCGCTGTCCGAGCCCAGTCCCACGAGTTGCAGGCGCAGCCCGAGCTCCAGCAGCAGATGGGCCGTACGCACCAGGGCACTGCGCCGGCCGATGTTGACCAGATGCTCGACCACCATCGCCTCGTCGCGCGAAGCGGCCCACAAAATCGCCGCCGCCAATCGTGGCACGCGCTGAAAGGTGTCGATCATCTGTTGCGCCGAGACCTCGGCGACGACGATGTCGTTTACCGCGGCGAAGGCATGATCCGAGGTACGCAGGAGCACGCTGCGCAAGCCCATCAGGTCGCCTGGAACCGAGAAATCGATCACTTGCCGGCCGCCGTCCGGCAACATCTTGTACGCACACGCCCAGCCCTCCTGCAGGATGAACGCGCGGTGGCCCTCCTGGCGCTCGTGCACGATCTCGGTGTGCGCCGCGATCGGGCGCCGTCGTGCTTCGAGCCCGGCAAGACTCGCCAGCTCGTCGGGTTCCAGCGGCAGGAACCGGTTCAGCTTGTGCGCCAGGGCGCTTGCGCCCGTCACCATGGACCACGTCCCCAACCATGAACGCGGCCACGGCCGCCGTCCGGTCGATCATCGCTTGGCGAACGGGCACGAAGCGGCGTCGACACTACTTTAGATTAGTCTGGCACGGGGCTCAAACGGTTAGTCTCTCGTCGTTCTACGATCGGACCGCGGTCTTGGCGCCTTTCGGTCCCACAAATCCGCGCACAGGAGGAGGCCATGAGCAGCGTTTCAGGTGCGGCAGGACACGCGGCGCTTGCCATCTGCGAATCGATGCTGCTGTCGCTCACCGAGAGCAAGATCATCGACGCAACCGAAGCCAGGGCGATTCTGGAGGACGCGGCGGCCGCTCATCGCAACTCCGTATCGCTGGTGACCGACGGCGGCGGAGCGGCCCACGAGGAAGCCGCCTCGTTGATCGAGACGATTCTCAGCGGGGGCAACTCGGTGCGGCATGCCTGAGTGTCGGTTACTCCCGAAATCAAAAGGCCCGCCATGGTAGGAACCTTGGCCTTTGTCTGAATCAGACGCTGAACTCCAGGCGGACCTGGCTAGGCCGGCCGGCATGGTCAAGTGCGCCAAACGAGTGGCTGTTTTATCACCGGTCGCCTGGCGGACACCGCCCCGGTACTACGGGGCCTGGGAAACGGTGGCCAGCAACCTTGCCGAAGGCTTGGTCTCGCGCGGCTGGAACGTGACCTTGTTCGCCACCAGGGACTCCGTCACGCGCGCCCGGCTCCACGCCGTGATTGACAAGGGTTACGAAGAAGACCCCGACGCCGATCCCAAGGTGGCCGAATACCTTCACATCGCGGAAGCGTTCGAGCACGCCACCGAGTTCGACCTGATTCACAGCCACTACGACTTTATGGCTTTGAGTTACAGTCGTCTGGTCCAGACACCGGTTGTGACCACCATCCATGGCTTCTCCTCGCCCAAGATCATGCCAGTCTATGAAAAGTATCGCGACGGCTACTTTGTCTCCATCAGCGACTCCGACCGCGCCTCCGCACTGAACTATCTGGCGACCGTTTACAACGGGATCGATCTCTCGCTCTACCCGTTCCAGGAACGCGCCGGCCAAGACCTGATCTTTCTCGGCCGCATCCATCCGGACAAGGGTGTCCATCTCGCCATCGAGGTCGCCCGCCGGAGTGGGCGGCGCCTGATCATTGCAGGCATCGTTCAGGACGAGGCCTATTTCCACAACCGGATCGAGCCTCATCTCGGAGATCCAACAGTCAGCTATGTCGGGCCGGTCGACGTGGCGGGCAAGAACGCATTGTTCGCGCGAGCAAGCGCGCTCCTGCATTTGAACACGATCCCGGAACGGTTCGGGCTGGTACTGGCCGAGGCCAATGCGGCCGGCGTACCCGTCATTGCCATGGATCTCGGCTCTTGCCGAGAGGTCATCGAGGATGGGCGGACCGGCTTTCTGGTCAGCACCCCCGAGCAGGCCGTCCAGGCCCTGGGGCGACTCGCCGAGATCGACCGCCGCGCCTGTCGGCGTCGCGTCGAAGAGCGCTTTTCGATCGCCACCATGGTAGCGGCCTATGAGGAGGTCTACGCGAGGATTTTCGAGCTGGAGGTGAGGAAGCGGACGATGACGCACCACCCGTCCCAATCTGGAGGCCTCGTTTGGCCGTTTGATGCAGAGCCGGCGCGAAGGATCCACGGACGGCCGGCTGCAACGAGGTCTGATCAGTGATGAATGAAGCAAGCCCGCCCTCGAAAATCGCGTTCGTCTCCGACTATCTGCCGCGCAGGTGCGGCATCGCTACCTTCACGCACGACCTGCGCACGGCCGTGGCGACGCTGTATCCGGAGGCCGAGTGCGGGGTGGTGGCCGTCAATGACGTGTCGGAAGGTTACGACTATCCACCGGAAGTACGGTTTGAGCTCGGGGAGCAGCGCCTGCGCGACTATCAGGAGGCGGTGAATTTCCTGCGGTTCAACGGCTTCGACGTGATCTGTCTGCAGCATGAGTTCGGGATCTATGGCGGCAGGTCGGGCAGCCATATCCTGGCTATCCTGCGCGAGGTCAACCTTCCCGTGGTGACCACGTTGCACACCATCCTGGAGGAGCCCGCTCTCGAGCAACGCCGGGTGATGGACGAGATTGTCCGGCAATCCGAACGGCTGGTCGTGATGACCGAGCGCGGGCGCAGGATTCTGCGGGAGATCTATGGCGTTCCCGCTGTCAAGATCGATCTGATCGCGCACGGCATTCCGGATACGCCCTTGGTCGATCCAAACTCCCTCAAGGATCAGTTTGGGGTCGAGGGCAAGAAGGTGCTGCTGACCTTCGGACTGCTATCCCCGGGCAAGGGGATCGAGTACGTGATCCAGGCGCTTCCTGAGATCACCCGGCAGTATCCGGATCTGATCTACATCGTGCTCGGCGCCACGCATCCGCATCTCGTGCGCGCAGAGGGCGAGCGTTACCGACTCAGCCTGGAGCGTCTGGCTGAGAAATTGGGAATGACGCAGCACGTCGCCTTCTACAACCGTTTCGTGGAACTCGAGGAGCTGAAGCAGTTCCTCGGCGCGGCGGACATTTATATCACCCCTTATCTCAGCAAGGCGCAGGCCACCTCCGGCACGCTCTGCTATGCGTTCGGCTGTGGCAA
>JAJDOJ010000242.1 GCA_022340215.1 Gammaproteobacteria bacterium | reverse complement strand
CATACCACCCTGCTTGTCTTTTCGTCCGTCCTCTGTGTTGCGACAACAGTGACATAGTTCGACTATGCGCCTGTTGTCGCGCCTTGATGACGAACGAAAATCCGGCGCGATCTGGTATGCCATTTTCCGGCAATCGCCTTACGCCACGCCCGCTCCTGCGAGGAATTGATCTCGCCCAGATACAATAGGTGCCGCTGCGAGGCCCGTCCACCGGGCAGGCGGCGATTCTCCACGATGCGCCAATACCGCGCAGTGCACCTTGCCATCTTTCTCGCGGGTGGTTGCACGTAGAAACATTGAAGTGGACCCCACGCCTGTTGTTTTCATTCAACATTTTTGTCCTGGTATAGCCATACCGAGGAGAGCCCGCCCACCCCATGCGCTCATACCACCGATCCTGCTGCAACCCGCTGCTGAGCTCGGGATACTTCCACTTCTTCGCGAAACATACCGCTCATTGACCACATCAACGTATAGCGTCTCGTCCGATAAACGCCAGCCTTCTATTTAGGAGTAACTCACAAGGGCAGAAATTTAAAAGAATGAAAAACCTTACTGGTTCCCGGATATATCGACGATGCTCGCCAGCACAACCTGCTTGCCGTGATCCAGATAAGGATTTAAACCCACCTCAACCAGTATCCTGCGGCCATCTGCTGTAACAGCTTCCAGTTTTCGACCCTGCCCCATCTTGCGAACCTCCGGATTGCGTAAAAATTCTGCCCTCAATCGTGAATGATCGCTACGCTGAGCGGATGGCAACAAAAGGTCCACACTCAACCCTTGCAACGTACCCTTTTCGTATCCAAGCATGGATTCCGCGGCAGTGTTGTTCAGAACAATCGTACCTTCAGCGTCGACTACCAGCATGCCGACGCTACTGGCCTCTACAGATAGATGGAACCGCTCTTCCAGTTCCTTGAGGCGTTGCATATGGCTTGCGTGCGCTTTGGCGTGGGCCGCTTCAATTGCCGCACGGTTTTCGCTCTCCTGGCTGCGCATCATAAAGAGCAGGCTCCAGGCATAAATAATCAACAGGAGAATCGTTCCTACAGTAATCTGGACGGTGATATTTTTAGTCGACTCTGCAAGTGCTGAAGTTGACTTGTGCGCCACGAGTTTAAGAGTAAGATCATCCGAATGTATACGCGTTGTGGTAAGAAAATCACCAGACGTGGCTGCGGCAATCCGCGCGATTAATGCCTCCGAAAGTATTTCCTTCCAGACCCAGATGCCATCTTCCAGTTCGGCACTGCCGACACGACTTGAAGAAATGTGGTTCCACGCAGCAGGATATTTTGTCGAGAATACCGCGTATTGTTCGGGGTTGGGTTTTGCTTGGCCTGCCTGTGCATTTGGCGCCAACCCGTATCCGCTTTCGCTCACAATGATATAGTCGGTGTCCGAGGTCCCATCGTGGGCAATTCTGAGAGCCTCCAGCATATAGGGTGTTGAGATGTCGATAATTAAGATGCCACGGCGTTGTCCTCGACTGTTTCGTATTGTCTTGGCCACACGAATGGTCGGCAGAAGATGTTTCTTGCTCTGGCCATTTTCTATATCGAAGTTAAACCGGGAAATATAGATTTCTCCGTCAGGTAGCGATATCACATTCTTGAAATAATCGCGGGAACTTTCATTCTGCAGTTGTTGCGGCTTTACTATGATAGGCGCATTCTGGGAACGCATGACATGCACTCTCTCCGCACCCGATTGGTCGATCCAGCGAATTTGCTGGCAGGTAGGATTCCGGTTCGCTAATGTCAGGAATACTGACTGTAAAACCCGGATGGCACGAGGGGTCGACGTATCGATAGCCAGTTGAACAACTGTTTCTTGGGTCAGGGCGTCCAATCGATGCACCGAGGAAGAAACCTCCGCAGCCACGAACGCACTGATTTGTTGGAGATGACTACGCTCGGCAGCAGAAACCTGCTCGAACTCAGTATCGATACTCATCTGTCTGAACGCGAATGCAACGACAATTGCAACCAGCGCTACCGGGATCAACAACGCCCAAAAATATTTTCTTGGAAAGCGAGTACCATTTGCATCGATCATGGTCCAGTCTCCTTGATATTGGGCCACTTCAAGTAAAGAGGTTTTGATGACGTTTCCAACTAGCGATATCGTCTGTTAAAACTTGTATGTTGACCTCAATCATAGCCTCACAACAGCAAATCATTGAGAATACGCAAATCACGATTAGAATTGGATCGTTGGAGTAGCTTCTAAGGCATTTGTGCTGAAGTCAACAAACGAATCTGGAAATATCATGTCCGCGAGCCTGATCAGCAATAGGGATCCTGGCTCGGTTGTTTATTCGCTGGTTGCTGGGTGCACCACGGCTGATGGCGAAACAACGCAATACGCCATAACCCAAAATACCGGATGCGAGAAAAGAGCAAAAAACTCCTCGCATAGGAATGATCACCTGCCGGTGTTAACCTGCCGTTGCCGGGCAGGTTCGTTGGTGTCGCTATTTTGGCCGATTGCGGACCCCTGTAATTTTCGAGCGATAGGCTTCGGTGACGAGCTGACTCCCATTCGTTCCGAATATTCCGAGATGTAGTTGGATAATGGCTGGTAACCATTTGATGGCAATCGAACGTTTGTCGTCACACCGGCAGTGGTTGCTCTACCGTGTACTGCGGACTACGCGTCCCGCCAAGCTCTTCGCGAACTCTATCAGGTTGTTCGAGGTCCAGTAGAGCACCATCCCGGCGGGAAAGGTATAGAGCAGGACGAAGAACAGGACCGCCATGACGATCAGGTGGTTGCGCTGTTTGCGCGCCAGGTCCAGCGACAGTGATCCGCTGTCGTGGATCAGCGAAGCGAGCAGTGTAACACCCGTCATAATGAACGGCAGGAGATTCAGGTAGGCGCCGAAGAAGGGGAGGGTGAAGGGAAGACGGAAGAAGTGATCGGGCTGCGCCAGATCGGCGATCCACAGGAAAGGGACCCCCGACAACTGGAAGTTCTCATTGAGCATGTAGAAGGCGGCGATGAACACCGGTATCTGGATCAGAAAGCCGAACAGGCTCTTCAGGGAGTAGAACATGGTCACGCCATGCTCACGGTGCAGCGCATGAATGCGATTGACCTGCTCCTCGCCCCTGAAGTTACGTTTAATCACGTCCAGCCCCGGTTGCAGAGCCGAACGCGTGATATCGACCTCCCGTTGCCATCGGTCGGCAACTGCGGTGAGGGGTGACATCGCGATCTTGACGACGACCGCCAGCAGCATGATGGCGATGCCGTAATTTCCCGTCACTTGATAGAGCAGGGCGAGGGGATAGTACAGGGCGAAGCACAGCCAGCGCAGCCAGAACCACAGTGGCGCATAAAGCAACGCAGTCAACGTGGGCGAAGTGCCCTTGAGTTCGTCGAGCTGCACGGGGCCGGCGTAGATCAGGAATCCTTGAACCACCGGGTCCTCAATATCGGACAGCGTGACGGACGCGATTTCCTCGTTCGCTTCGGCAGCCACCCGGATACTGCCTGGATCGGCGGGGCGTGCCAGGAGGGCCCAGAAGCGGTTTCGCAGACCCGCCCAGAAGGGGACGGAGAAGGTCATCTCCGTTCGACCCTCTTCGGTCTCGAAGCGGGATGCCTCGTCACCGATGGCGTAGACCGCCGACAATCGCTCGTGACTCTCCGCGAAGCCCGATCGCTCGCGGGTCGAGTGAAAGTCTCCTTCGCCGACGAGCATCAGGGCCGGCGGGCGCTTCGATGCGAAAGCCTGACGGTTGTTACGCCCGATCTCGACGGTCAGGCGGATGCCGTAGGTGGCCCTGGAGATGTCGTAGGTCTTGCGAATCACCTCACCGGTCCCGATGGGGAGAGATTCGAAGACCAGCGTGACGAACGCGTCATTATCGGATCGATCGACCGAGTACTCGGTCTGCGAGATCGTTCGGGTCAGGATGTCATCGCCCGGGGTGACGATAGAGATTGGGGATCCCTCCGGGCCGGAATTGTTAAAACGAAACCTCGTACCCATTCGGCCCGCCGCCTTGTCACACGCCGGGTAGCAGGCCTCGAGGCGTCGCAGACTCCCGCCCAGGGTGGAGAACTCCAGCACCAGCTTGTCCGTCGTCACGGCGATTGGCTCCGCGGTGACGATGCAGGGAAGGAGCAGGAGCCAGAATGCCACCCACCATCGGGGGACGAGCTTGAACCGCGACGCCTGCTTCATCGACTCGACTACCAATTTATCCGGCGGGCGTAACAGGAATCCGGCGTGTACTTAGGAGCCTGTCGGACTGAGGATTAATCTACTGCGCTGATGGGAGCTCGGCTCAAATGCCCCCGATTTTTCGTTGCGTAGGCCCACTATGCGACCCAAAATCGTGAACATTCGATCTCGCTCTCCCATCATGCTCGCTACG
>JAJDOJ010000241.1 GCA_022340215.1 Gammaproteobacteria bacterium | reverse complement strand
TACTCTGGCCATTCCCGCGGTTGTCGCGTCTTGATGACGAACGATCCCGGCGCGGCGCTGTCCCTGCTTTGCTTGGGCACCGGTCTTGGGCTTCCTGCCCAAGCCGTTCACTGCTTCGCAGCTCACCCGGCGCGATCCGGTATGCCATTTTCCGACAATCGCCTAAACTTAGGCTTTAGGCGATAGTCACGGGTACCGCGACTATCGAAAGTATAGAACACTGCGTATTCTGCCTGTTTCCTGATGTTCTGCAATCTGGCACGATGCACTTGTTTCAGGTCTCGCGATCCGCAGGTCATAACGGGAAAACACGCTTGCGACGACTGATAGCCATCACGATCACCGCGGCGCTCTGCGCCTGCAGCACCTCTCCGGAGAAGGACGCACAGGAACCGGAATTGACTCTGGCAGAGCGCAATGTCCGCGCCGCCGAGGAGCTGTCCCGGACTTACGACACCGAACTCGCGCTGCACAAGATCAAACTGGCGATCGAGCAGGATCCGACGCTGCCTGACGCCTGGGGTGTCGCAGCCAACATATACGCCGGCAACGGACAATACGAACTGGCCGACAAGTACTACCGGCATGCGCTCGAACTCGCCCCCGACGACGACAAGTGGCTGCTACGCTACGGGACATTCCTGTGCCGTGACGGTCGCTACGAACTCGCGGAGTCGACCCTCGTCCGGGCCGCGGATTCCCCCTCGTCCCAGGCGCGCGGTGTGGCCTACACCAATGCGGGTCTCTGTGCGGCGAAGATGCCGGACCCCCCTCGCGCAGCCCAGTATTTCCGGGCGGCCATGGAGGCGGACCCGGGTCTGGCGGTCCCCTACTTCCAGATGGCGCGCCTCAATTTCGACAGAAAGCGCTACCCCCAGGCCCAGCGTGATTTTCAAGACTACACCCAGCGCGCAAGGGCGAACGACAAGGTGCTGCTGCTGGGGGCCAGGATCGAACACGCGCTGGGCAACCGGGCCGAGTTCGAGCGCTACGCGGGCCTGCTCGAACAGCAGTTTCCGAAAAGCCCGTTGACACGTGAGGTCCAGGCGCTGAGGAAGCAACCGCTTCCGAAACCCGCCGCCGTCAAGTCCCTGCCTGCCCGGCCCGCCACCACCCCGATGACGGTCGGGCAATCCGAACTGCATCGCGAACTCTGGATCATGACCCGGGAACCGGCCCACTACACCGTGCGTTTGCAGCGCAGCGGCAGCTCGAGCGGGCTTCCCCGATCGCAGGACGCACCCCGATTGAAAGGTCCTTTCGCCTACTACCAGACGGGGTCCGAGGGGAACCTGCGCTATACCCTCCTTTACGGGGATTTCGTCTCGCGTGCGGAGGCCGAACAGGCCCTCGACGCGGTGCCCGCCGCGCTGCGCGGCGAGCAACCCGCGGTGGTCCAGTTCACCACGGTGCACGAGGAAATCCGCGGCGCGCATTGACGCGAGCCGCCCCTCCATCAGGCGGTATGACGGATGCGGATGTTCAGCTCCCTCAACTGACTCTCGCTAACGGTCGCCGGCGCGCCGGTCAACGGACAGTGCGCGGTCTGGGTCTTGGGAAACGCCATCACCTCCCGGATCGAGGCGCTGCCCGTCATCAGCATCACCAGGCGGTCTAGGCCGAACGCGATCCCGCCGTGGGGTGGGCAACCGTATTCGAGCGCATCCAGCAGGAAACCGAACTGCGCGCGGGCCTCCTCCTCGCCGATGCCGAGCAGCCGGAATACCGCCGATTGCACGTCGCTGCGGTGGATACGGATGGATCCCCCGCCCACCTCGACACCGTTCAGCACGACGTCGTAGGCCCTCGAAAGGAGCTTGCCCGGATCGCCTTCCAGCGCCGCCGCCGATTCGACCGCCGGTGCGGTGAAGGGATGGTGCAGCGACGACCAGCGCTTGTCCCGCTCGTCCCACTCGAACATCGGAAAGTCCACGACCCACAAGGGGCGCCAGCCTTCGCGAACCAGACCCCGGTCGCGACCCACCTGTACCCTCAGCGCGCCGAGCGACTCGTTGACGACGCTCGCCTTGTCCGCGCCGAAAAAGATCAGGTCACCGTCGGCCGCGCCGGTCCCGGCAAGGATCGTCTCGACCACGTCGTCGGGCAGGAACTTGAGGATCGGCGACTGCAGCCCGTCTCGACCGGCCTTGAGGTCGTTGCACTTGACATACGCCAGCCCCTTTGCCCCGTACCGCCCGACGAACTCGGTGTAGCCGTCGATCTCCTTGCGAGTGAGGGAGGCGCCGCCCGGCACGCTGAGCGCCGCGATCCGGCCCTTCGGGTCGTTCGCGGGACCGGAGAACACCTTGAATTCGACGTTCTTCATCGCCTCGGTCAGTTCGACCAGCTCGAGATCGATGCGCAGGTCGGGGCGGTCCGTCCCGAACCGTTGCATCGCCTCCGCATAGCGCATGCGAGGGAACGGGTCGTCGAGCGCGACGTCGAGCACCTGGCTGAACAGATCGCGGATCATGGCCTCCATCAGATTCATGATGCCATCCTCGTCGAGGAACGAGGTCTCGATATCGAGCTGGGTGAACTCCGGCTGGCGGTCCGCGCGCAGGTCTTCGTCCCGAAAGCAGCGAACGATCTGATAGTAACGGTCCATGCCGCTCATCATCAGCAGCTGCTTGAACAGCTGCGGCGACTGCGGCAGGGCATAGAAGGCCCCTTGATGCACCCGGCTCGGGACCAGATAGTCGCGCGCACCCTCCGGCGTCGCCCGGGTCAGCATCGGGGTCTCGATGTCGAGAAAACCCCGCTCGTCGAGGAACCGGCGCAGCGTATTGACCACCCTTGCCCGGGTCCGGATGTTCGCCTGCATCGCGGGCCGCCGCAGGTCGATGTAACGGTAGCGCAGGCGGTGTTCCTCGCTGACGTCATCGTCGTCGAGCTGAAACGGCGGGGTATCGGCCTCGTTCAGCACCTCGAGACCGCGACAAAGGACCTCGACGTCCCCGGTCGGCAGGTCCGGGTTCTTCGTCCCCTCGGGACGCGGGCGGACGCGACCCGTGACACGCAGCACGAACTCGTTGCGGATGCGCTCGGCCAGGGTAAAGGTCGCGGGATCGTCCGGGTCGAACACGACCTGCACCAGTCCTTCCCGGTCACGCAGATCGACGAAGATGACGCCACCGTGATCGCGACGGCGGTTCACCCAGCCGCACAGACTGACCTCCTGACCGACGTGTGGGGAATGGAGATCTCCGCAGTAGTGAGTACGCATGCCGCCGTGCCCCGGGTTAGCTGCGCGAACCTTGGCGCCGGCGCGTGGCTGCGCGTACCGGACGGGGGTGGCTGGCGCGAACTTAAGACTGAGATGGAAACGAAGGGGCGGGATGTTACGCACTGCCCAATGAGCACGCAAGCTCCCGCCCTGATACCGGCGAAACGGAACCGATACGATGCGGCGAACGGGGTCGAAGCCGGCACTCCGGTTGACGTTTTGCCACGGCGTATCGTTCTACTTGTCGTTCCCGGACGCGGTCTTGGTTTTGGTCTTGGTCTTGGTCTCGGTCTTGGACTTTGACTCGGTCTTCTTGTCCGAGGAAGGCGCCTTCGAATCGCGTTCGGCGATGTTGCGCTTACCCTTGGTCTTGAAATCCGTTTCGTACCAGCCGGAACCGCTCAGCCGGAACCCGGACGCGGAAATCAATTTTCTCAGCGCCGGCTCGTGACACGAAGGACAGATCGACAACGGCTGGTCACTGATTTTCTGGATCGCTTCCAGGTGGTGTCCACAGGCCTCACACTCGTATTCATAGATAGGCATCGACAGGTCGCTCCATACTGGCTTGCCCTATTATGTATGCATTCTATTTTTGCCGCGCACAGAAAATACGGTATTGATCCCGTGCATGTCAGGAGGCGCCCGTCGATGAAGACCCCGAGGCCGGTACTGATCACCGGATGCTCCAGCGGCATCGGCTATGCGGCGGCCCGCGGCCTGCACGAACACGGTTTCCGCGTCTTCGCCTCTGCGCGAAGGCCGGCCGACGTGGTGCGCCTGCGGGAAGAGGGATTCGAAACCCTACGCCTCGACATGGATGATTCACGCAGTATCCACAGCGCGGCAGACGAGATGCTGGAACGTACCGAGGGCCGGATCTACGGCCTGTTCAACAACGCCGCCTGGGGGCAGGGTGGTGCGGTCGAGGATCTCAGGCGCGAGGTGTTGCGTGCCCAGTTCGAAACGAACCTCTTCGGCCTGCTCGAGTTGACCAACCGGCTCATCCCCGTGATGCGCGCCCAGGGCGAGGGACGAATCGTTCAGAACAGCTCGGTGCTCGGCCTGATCGCCCTGCCCTTCCGGGGCGCCTATTGCGCGAGCAAGTTCGCGCTGGAAGGCCTGAGCGACACCTTGCGGCTCGAGCTTCGGGGTTCGGGGGTCTACGTCAGCCTCATCGAGCCGGGACCGGTCGAGTCGCGTTTCAGGGCAAACGCGCTGCAGAAGTTCCGGGAGAACATCGATATCGGCAACAGCGTCTTTCGGGATCGTTACCGGGGTAACCTGAAGCGACTCGCCCGTGAGGGTCCGGCGGCCCCGTTCACGCTCCCGGCCGATGCGGTCGTCAGAAGACTCCTCCATGCACTGGAGTCTCACCGACCCCGTGCACGCTACTACGTGACCTTTCCCACCTACGCGCTGAGCACCCTGAAGCGGTTGCTGCCGGTCCGGATGATGGACCGGCTCCTGCTTCGCATCTCCGGTGCGGAGACCCGGTAACGCCGGGGTTCCGCAGACGCCTCAGGTGGAATGCGCAGCGCATTCCACCATCTACGCCTTACAACAATCCGGGTAGGATCGTCATAAACTCCAGTTTTCGAGATGGGCCGGGAAGCGGCTGGGTTAGAATGCCCGGGGCATGAACCCGCCGAACGAATTTCGAAGGACGTGAATCGCCCCGCGTCACTGGAGCTCCGTTGAGCGTCATCGTACTCGGTGCCGGCGTCATCGGCGTGACGAGCGCCTGGTATCTGTCGCGAAAGGGGCTCGACGTCACGGTCATCGAGCGTCACGAAGGAGCCGCCGAAGGGACCAGCCACGCGAACGGCGGGCAGATCTCCGTCAGTCACCCGGAGCCCTGGGCGGCCCCCGGGCTGCCGCTTCAACTGCTGCGCTGGATCGGCCAAAGGGACGCACCGTTGCGGGTCCGTTTCCGCGCGGACCCGGCGATGTGGCGCTGGACCTGGCGATTCCTGAAGAACTGCAACGAAACCACGCGACGGGGCAATACGGGGCGGGTCGCGAGGCTTGGGCTGTACAGTCTTGCTGCCTTAAGAGACCTGCGCGAGGCGGCGGACCTCGAGTTCGACTGGGGCGCCCGTGGCACGCTGCACGTCTTTACCGATCCCCGTGCGCTGGCGGACGCCGCCACACGGGTCGAATCGAGACGCGGGCTCGGCATCCGGCAGGCGCTTCTGGACGCGGCGGATTGCCTGGCGCTCGAGCCGGCCCTGTCGGCATCCTCGGTCCATATCCACGGCGGCATCCATGCGCCCGACGATGCCTGCGGCGACGCCGCAAAGTTCACCCGGGAACTCGCGCGGCGATGCGCGGAACGCGGCGTCAGGTTTCTGTTCGACACACCCGTCACGGGGATCGAACTATCCGGACCGGCGGTCCGCTCGGTGGTCACCACACGCGGGAACATCGCGGGGGATGCCGTCATTCTGGCGCTCGGCACCGGGAGTAGCGCCGTGGTACGAGAGGCCGGTCTGGATCTCCCTGTCTATCCGGTCAAGGGGTACTCCCTGGACCTGCCGCTGCGACCGGACGATGTGGCGCCGAGGGTCAATCTCATCCACGAGACCCGGCGACTGGTGACCAGTCATCTGGGCGCCACGCTGCGCATCGCGGGCGGGGCCGACCTTGGCGGGTCGGGGTCCACGGTTCCCGGGGCCCGTGCCCGTTCGGTCTTGTCCCCCGCTTTCGAGCTGTTCCCTTCGCTGACCGAAAGGCAGGGGGCGGGCACCTACTGGGCGGGGTTTCGCCCGATGACACCCGACGGCGTTCCCCTGATCGGCAGGACCCCGATCGACGGTCTGTTCCTGAATACCGGCCACGGCAGCCTGGGCTGGACGCTGGCCTGCGGGTCCGGTCGACTGGTCGCTGACCTTGTTGCGGGGGACGAACCTGAGATTGACGCCGGGGACTACGAGCCGCTGCGGCGGGACCGGTAGCCGCTGCCTGCCGCGCTGGGCCGGAAGCCCGCGTCGGAACCGGCCCCTACTGTGCTCCCCGATTCCCCGGGCACCCGAGGCAGGCGACCGGAAGCCGGTGCGATTCGACGGGGCTTCTGGCAGTATTGGTGAGGCATGAAGTCGGGCGGGCCCCGGCTGGACGAATGACATGAACGAACGTAACTCCGATCTCAGGGGCTATCCGGCATCGAAACTGGTCGAGATCCGCGAGCCGGGCGGTACTGTGGACGGTGCATGAGCAGGCTGGCGATCGGCGCCGCGGACCTGGCTGCCTCGCCGGGGCTGCTGTCTGCCGGCCTGCTGGACGGCCGCGGGCGATGGATGGATTTGCGGTCCGCCGGTATCGATGCGGGCGCGGCGGAGGGTGGACCATTGTGGCTGCATCTCGATATCACGCAGCCGGGCGTGGAAACGCTGCTCGACCGGGTTGACGGCCTGTCCTCGTACGTGAAGGATGCGTTGTGCCTGGACGAGACCCGTCCGCGCAGTGACCAGATCGATGACGGCCTGCTGGTCATCCTGCGCGGCGTCAACACCAATCCGGGCGCAGATCCGGACGATATGGTCGCGATACGGATCTGGCTCGAGCCGGGCCTGATTATCTCGTCGCGCCGGCGCCGCCTGGCCGCGGTGCAGGACCTCCAGCAGTCGCTCGACAGCGGTCGCGGGCCGGTCGATAGCGGCAGCTTCCTGGTCCGGATGGTCGATCGTCTCGGCTTTCGGGCCGGCGAGGTCGTCAACCAACTCGAGGATGAAATCGACGCCCTGGAAGGGGGGTTGTCCATTGACGGTCACGGCGTCGCGGCACTGCGTAACGACCTCGGTCACCTGCGACGCCAGTGTGCGGTCCTGCGTCGTCATCTCTCGCCGCAACGCGACGCGCTGGAACGTCTGTCACGCGAAACGTCGCCGGTGCTGAACGAGCGTAGGCACCTGCAATTGCGCGAGGAGACGGACCAGTTCCGCCGGCTGGTCGAGGACCTGGACCTGGCGCGCGAGCGAGCGATGGTCGCACAGGAACAGCTGCAGTCCATCGTCGCGGAGCAGCAGAACCAGCGCATGTTCGTCCTGTCCATCGTCGCGGCGATATTCCTGCCGCTCGGTTTCGTGACCGGCCTGCTCGGAATGAACGTCGGTGGCATACCCGGCACCGAGAATCCGGCATCCTTTGCGTGGCTGTTGGCGGGAATGGCGGTCGCGGCTGTCGCTATCGTCGGTTTTTTCCACTGGCGCCGCTGGCTGTAACCGCGCAGGGCAAGGACGGGGATCCGCGCGCCTGACGATCCGCTTGCAGGCGGACAGGCCCCTTATTCTTTGCGTTTCACCGATTCCCAGAATTCGTCAAGTTCTTCCAGGGTGCATTGGCGCACCGTGCGTCCCGTCGCCTCAACGGACCTCTCCAGTTCGCGGAACCGGCGCTCGAACTTGTCGCTGGCACCCCGCAGGGCCTGTTCCGGATCCAGTTCCAGATGACGGGCAAGATTGACCAGGGCGAACAGTAGGTCGCCCATCTCGTCCCGGATCCGATCCTGCCCGGCGCCCTCGTCCATCTCCCGCTTGAGCTCGTCCAGTTCCTCCTCGATCTTGAAGAAGATCTCCATCGTTTCGGTCCAGTCGAAACCGACGCGCGAGGCACGGCCCTGCAGCTTCGAGGCGCGCATCAGCGCAGGCAGGGCATGCGCAACACCGGCCAATGCGCCGATTTCTTCGGTACCCGAACGCCCCGCCCGCTCGCGCGACTTCTGCGCCTCCCACGCCTCGCGGAGTTGACGATTGCCGATGGGTGCGTCGCCGAAGACATGCGGGTGACGCCGGACCAGCTTGTCGCTGATCGACCGTGCGACGTCGTCAAGGGAAAACAGGTCCTGCTCGTTCGCGATCTGGGCGTGATAGACCACCTGCAGCAGCAGGTCGCCGAGTTCGTCCCTGATATCCCGGTAGTCCTCCCGCTCGATGGCATCCGCCACCTCGTAGGCCTCCTCGATGGTGTGGGGCGCGATGGTCTTCATCGTCTGCTCGAGATCCCATGGACACCCGAACTCCGGGTCCCTGAGATACGACATGATCACGGCTAGGCGACAGATATTGTCCATGCATCCGCCCTGCGGCTGTATTGATGAATCGATGCATACCCTCCCCGGGGCATGCCGAGAGTACCCCGGGACCATTGCCGGCGGGACTCCTCTATTCTGGGACCGAATGTCCACGGGTCGATGCGGCACGCGATGGCGCAGAAGGGATATGCCGATGGATGGTGTTGGCGATCCCCCGCGCATCGGCTATTTAGCATAGCATCGTCCTGTTCGTCCTTTCGGATGTTCGACTGGCGTAACCGATAACGGCGACAGCGCGTGCGAGACGCGTTTGCGTTACACCCCGTGCTCCGGGTACGATCGACTGGCAGCGGATCGCTTTCCCTCGCATCGCTGGGCAATCAGGGGCGTTGCCCGTTACCGGTGCACGATTCACTCGACGCTGGAGAGTCATCAGCACCATGTCAGGCCGCACCGTCCTGCTGGCCCTGCTCTCGTTCCTGCTGCCGGCCCATGCGCTGTACGGTGCGAGCGCGCTTCCCGCCGAGGTCGGGAAGCTGCTCAAGCGGCACGAGATCCCCACAAGCGCCCTGAGCATCTACGTCCAGGACGTGTCGAGCACCCAGCCGGTTCTCGCCTGGCGGGCGGACACGCCACGAAACCCCGCCTCTACCATCAAGCTGCTGACCACGTTCGCCGCGATGGACGTCCTCGGACCCGCCTACACCTGGAAGACGGCCGCCCTGGCCCACGGTCCGATGCGCGATGGATATCTGCAGGGAGACCTGGTTCTCAAGGGAGGTGGCGACCCGTTCCTGGTCACCGAAAGGATGTGGAAGTTTCTGCGCGAGTTGCGCGACACGGGGCTGTCGCATATCGCTGGCGACCTGGTCATCGACGATCACGTCTTCTCCCCCGAGCCCGAGGACCCGGCCGCCTTCGACGGCAAACCCCACCGCAGCTACAACGCACAACCCAGTGCCCTGCTCGTCAATTTCCAGTCGGTGCGGTTCACCTTCAACCCCGACGACGAGCACCGGCGCGTCGACATCACCACTTCACCACGGCTGGCCAACCTGACCATCAGGAACCGCCTGCGCTACACGTCCGGTTCCTGCCGGGGTTCGTTCGGACGCATGAAGATGGAGGTCCAGAATGGCGATGCCGACGGGACCGTGCTGTTTGCGGGCAAGTATCCCGAAGGCTGCGGTCGAGCCAGCATCAACCGTGTCGTACTCACCCCCTGCGCCAAGGCGTACGGGGTATTTCGCGAGCTCTGGGAAGAGATGGGCGGAACCCTCGAGGGTTCCCTTCGGATCGGCGAGACGCCCGAGGAGGCCCGGGAGATCATGACCTTTGAATCGCCGCCCATCAGCGAGATCGTCAGACGTGTCAACAAATTCAGTAGCAACGTGATGGCACGAACCCTGCTATTGACACTCGGCGTCGAGGCCTATGGCGAACCCGGCACCTATGCCAAGGGCCGCCGCGCCCTGAGCGACTGGCTGGCGATGCGGCGCCTCGACCTGCCCGGCCTGCACGTCGATAACGGCTCGGGACTGTCGCGGGACACGCGCATCACCGCCCGCGCCATGGCACAGTTGCTCCTCACCGCCTATCGCAGCCCCTACCAGCCTGAGTTCATGGCATCGCTACCCCTGGCGGGGATGGACGGTACCATGTACCGCAGACTGCGCGAATCGCCGATCTCCGGACGCGCCCACATCAAGACCGGCAGCCTCGACGACGTCAGCGCCAGCGCGGGGTATGTCCTGAGCTCGGGCGAGAAGCTCTATGTCGTGGTCGTCTTCCTGAATCGCGAAGGGCTGCGCAAGACCACCGCGAAGGCGATCCAGGACGAGGTCCTGAAATGGGTCTATGCCCGCTAGCCTCCGCACCCGGTCCGCGAGACCCGGGAACCCGTATCACGGGCGGATCCCTCCGACAACCGCCGCCGCGGGGGAGGTTAGGGACAGCAGAAACGCCTCCAGGTCTGCGAGCTGTTGCCCGTCGAAATTCAGGGGCTTCAGGGTTTCCTCGGTGTGCCCGATGGCCGGTGTTGCGTCGAGTGCGTTGTAGTGGAGCAGGACCTCACGCAGGCTGGCAAGGCGTCCGTCGTGGGTGTAGGGCGCGGTCAGGGCGAGGTTGCGCAAGGTCGGTGTCTTGAAGGCGCCGAGCATCTCCGGGTTTTCGGTGTCGAGGAAGCCCGCCTCGCGGCAGGTTTCCGATTCCGCGATACGGGCCTCTCCCCGCCAGTATTCCGAGCGGCAGTTGAACGGATCCGCCAGGACCCGTGGCACACCCGCGGTCCGGCCGTAGTCGGGACGCCTGTCGCGATCGGGAAGGCCGATGTTGTGAAACTGCCCATCGCTGAAACCGGGGCCGTTGTGGCACAGCAGGCATTGCCCCGGTCCCGCAAACAATCTGAGTCCGGCCAGTTCGCGCCGGCCAAACCCGTCGACGAATGCGCTTTGCGGATCGCAGTCCGCCTTCCAACCCCTTGAGAAGCGGTCGAACGGCGAGCCATTCGCCACCAGGCCCCGCTCGAAGGCGGCGATCGCCCGACCCACATCGACGTAGACCTGGTCGACGGCCCGGCGGGTGGCTTTCGGCAGTTCCGTCCAGGCCGCATGGAGGGAACGCGCGCTTTCCGGGACCGGCGCGTCGATGTAGTGACCGAGCACGTAGGCCGACGGCCTTTCTCCGGCCGCGGACGCCGCAGCGACGATCCCATTGAAGACCGTCAGGTCGCCGAGCGTGGCGAGTCCGTAGTCGAGCATATTGGCGGAAACGTCGATCCGGGTCCCCGGGGGCATCGCCGCCGGCAGGGGTACCGCCCCGACGAGCCGCTGGGGTAAGGGACCGAACACGGACGCATAGGCGTCCCGGTAGCGCCTCGCCAGCAGATTGACGACCTCGGTGCGGGTGAAGCCGTGCTCGCGTGGATTCTCCAGCGGCTGCAGTGCCTGCGATTCCAGCGAGTCGGCCCTGCCGTCCCAGAACAACCACCCTCCGCGGTAGACGTTGAGCAAGGTCGGGGTGTTCTTCTCCACCTGCGACAGACCCTCCCCCACGACCCGGCCGTCGGTGAAACCCAGCTCCGGGACGTGGCAGCTTGCGCAGGACACCTCCCCGTTGCGGGACAGGCGGCGGTCGAAGAACAGCGCGCGGCCCAACGCGGCCGTCGCGCTGGGTGCGGGGTCGGGCTCATCGTCCCGGGCGAAGTCCTGTACAATCCGCCACAACGCGGCGTCGGGCGAATCCTGCCCGCAGGCAGACGATCCCCCGGCGGACATTTCTCCTGCGAAGGCCCATACCGGGGAAACGAACAGGGCGAACATCAGGACCGAATGACAGAAAAACACCGTATCTCGGCTCATGCCCCCCCGGAATCGCGCGCCAGGTTTCGCGCCCCGGCTGCTGGATGGCTCGGCAGAAGACGGTTGCGGCGGCGTAGCCTGATTATCGCGGTCCTCTTGTGTTCGTTTCCAGTCTCCGTAACGGCGAGCGGCCCGCCATCGACCGTGGGCCACCTGGACATCGAACCGTTGAGGGACCGGCTCCGCGTGACCCTGCAGTTACCCTACAGCGCGGTACGCAAGGCGCTCGGGCTTGAAGCCATTCAAAGCTCGGACGAGTTCAACCGGAAGCTGTTTCTGGAGACCCTGGGGGAGAAACCAATGCTGTCCGACGGCAAACCCTGCGAATGGGGCAAGCCCGTCGGGATCGTCAGTTTCGTCGCGGTACGGATTCAGTCCGAGGCACGGTGCGCGGAACCGCCCGGACGGCTCATCGTCGAACTGCCGTTCCTCGAGTCGCTGCCGGAGGACTTCAGGCTGGGTGTCAAGGTTCACGGCGAGGCCGAACCCGCCTCGCCCGGGGACATGTCGGGAAAACGGACGGAGATCTCGCTGACGATTCACTGACCCGCGGCCCGCCGCCGTATCGGTGGTGACCGCAGGGTCATCTCCATCCCTGCGCCGGAAAACCAGACCAATGGATGACGATTCATGAACGGAACGCTGCCACCGCTACTTGGCCTTCTGCTGCTGTCGGGCACCTTGCACTGCGCCGAGTCCGGGCCCTGGCAATCGTCGGACGGCGAGGTTTCGGTGAGGGTCACGTCGGTACCGCCCGAAGCGCAAACCGTCTTTATGACGAACCAGCTGACCAGCATCCGGGTCCTGGTGGAAACGGCCCCGGACGAATGCAGCGCAATGTCGCTGGACTTCGACGCCGCCATGCCCGGACATGGCCACGGGATGAACACGCTTCCCCGCTCGACGCCCGTTGGGCCGCATGAATTCCGGATCGACGGGATCAAGCTCCACATGCCGGGCCGCTGGCTGCTGTCGTTCCGCGTCACCTGCGACGACACCACCCGGGAGATCGACGTGCCGCTGGACCTGTAACGGGTAGCCACCCGCGGGCCGCTCAGTTCGCGGCGGCAGGCGGTGCCGCGGATTTCGATTCCTGGGGCTTGTCTTTTGCTTGCTCGATCACGTCGATCTCGGTCAGCTCCGAGCCGATCATCAGCGCAATCCAGGACCGGGTATGTTCGCCTTCGAGTCTGGCGGCGATGTATTCGCAGTCGTCGCCGCTTTTCGAACGAAGACCCGTGACACGGCGCCATTTCTCGGCCAGTTCGGCCGGTCCGCAGGCCTCGTTCGAGCAGTGAAAAACCACCTCCGCCCCGGCGTCCTTCAACGCCTTCCGGTAGTGGCCATGGATCAGGAAGATCGGCGTCGCCTCGGGCTGGCGGTACAGGTAGCGCGTGACTTCGCCCCGGACGACCCGGCCGCCGATCTCGCCACCGGTGTCGCTCACTTCGGTCACGAATCGGTATTCCCCGTGATCATTCCGCGCATGATCGATCAATACCGATTCCGGAAAGCGCGCGGCCATCGGCGGGTCGATATCCCCGGATTCGTCCTGTTTGGCAGCCGTCACGCCGGCGAGCGCCAGCAGGATCAGGGCGATCAAGCCACAAAATCTCTGGAACACGATGTCTCCCCCTTCCTGCGGTCCCCCGGCGCGAACACCGGTGACGTGAATGCCGGGCTGGTTGGGCCCAGCGGGAAAATCGACGCAACTGCGCCCCTTCGGCACAGTCGGATCTATTTTATTATGGCAGTCCCCCCGGGACGATCAAGCTGATTCCCCTGCGGCCTGCTTCCGAACCGGTGACAACGAGACCGGGGACATCGGACCCGCCGGCGAATAGACCCGTCGCCCTTGGACTGGGCGTTCGTACAGCGGATGCCTCGGTTGCAGGACTGGGGGGTTGCTCCTATGCTCCGGGAGCAGGGGGGCAACGTCACAACCGAGGAACTCGTTAACGTGTTGCAAGGCATGGACATCGAGACCGGCGTCGATCCGGGGGCGCCGGCCGGGATCGGAAACGGCATCTGCGCATTGCCCGACCGGGCTGCAGGCAGAAGAGCGGCACGCGCAATGCGCGCGAAGGAAACGAGTCCATGCGACTCGACGGGTTGAGGGCCGTCGTCACCGGTGGCGTATCGGGCCTAGGACTGGCGGTCACGCGCCGCATCCTCAAGTCCGGCGGTCAGGTCGCGGTCATGGACGTGAACGAAGCTGGCTGGAAGGCCCTGGCCGAGGAGTTCAGCCAGCATGCGCATTTCCTGCCCACCGATGTAACCGACCCTGCAGCGGTCGACGCGTCCATACGGTCAGCCGCCGATGCGCTGGGACACATCTCGCTGACCGTGAACTGCGCGGGCGTGATGGACGGGACCCGCGTCATCGGCCGCCACCGTCTCTACCGTACAGAGGACTTCCGCCGGGTCATCGAAGTCAATCTGGTCGGGACCTTCAACGTGTGCCGTGCCGCCGCCTGGTCGATGCAGCTCAACGGTGCGGACGACAACGGCGAGCGAGGGGTGATCGTCAACACCGCCTCGATCGCCGCCTGGGAGGGACAGGTCGGTCAGACCGCCTACGCCGCGTCCAAGGGCGGGATAGTCAGCATGACGCTGCCGATGGCCAGGGAGTTCGCGCGCTTCGGCATTCGTGTCATGGCGATCGCACCGGGTGTCTTTCACACACCGTCAATGGACAGCCTGTCCGAACCCGCCCGCGAGCATCTCATCCAGTCCGTCCCCTTCCCGTCGCGCCTGGGCGATCCCGATGAATTCGCCTCGCTGGCGCTCGCCATCTATGAGAACCCGATGTTGAACGGTGAAGCGATCCGTCTCGACGGCGGGCTGCGCATGCCCGCCATGTAACCTTGTCGACACCCGCGGATTCGCGCCCGGTTGGGGACCGCCGGTCGCCGGTTCGGATCCCTTCGTCACGTCGACCCGCGTAGCTGGTGGGCGCTGAATAGCGTGATGGCCAGCAGCGACAGCGCCCCTGCCTGATGGGCGGATGCAAGCGGGATCGGGACCTGCAGCAGCAGCGTGGATATCCCCAGCGCGACCTGCGCCAGGATCGCTATCAGCAACAGATGAATCGCGATGCGGGCCCGGCGCGGGGCCTCCATGCCAAGCATCATCGACCACAGGTCCAGGATGATTAAAAACACCAGCACGGCCATGATGCGGTGATTGAACTGCACCGTGGTCGCGTTCTCGAACAGGTTCAGGTACCAGGGCTGCATCTCGAACAGACCGTCCGGCACCAGTTTCCCGTCCATGAGGGGAAAGGTGTTGTAGGCCTTGCCGGCCTTGAGTCCGGCGACGAAACCACCCGAGGTCATGGTGACGAACAACAGGACGATCAGGCCGTAGGCCAGTCTTCTCAGACTACCGCGGGCCGGTTCCTCCGCCGGCCGACCGGGCCACAGGCCGAAGGCGACCCAGAGCATGTAGGCATAGATCGCCACCGCCAGCATGAAGTGGGCGGTGAGACGGTACTGGCTGACGTGAGGATCATCGACCAGACCGCTCTTCACCATGTACCAGCCCAGGAGGCCCTGCGATGCGCCCAGTACGAACATCGCGACCAGCTTCGGTGTCAACCCCGGAGGAATCCGGCGGGTGGCGAAAAAGAACAGCAGGGGAAGGAGAAAGACGATCCCGATCAGCCGGCCCAGCACGCGGTGTGCGTACTCGACCAGGAAGATTCGCTTGAATCCCGACACGTCCATATCGAGGTTCACCTTGCGATACTCGGGTGAGGCCTTGTACTTGTCGAAGACCTCCTGCCATTCCGTCTCGTTCAACGGCGGCACGATCCCGAACACCGGGTTCCACTCCACCATCGACAGTCCCGAACCGGTCAGGCGCGTCACGCCGCCCAGCACGACCATCGCGAAGATCAACGCGCAGCAGACGTAGAGCCACAGGGCGATCCATTTTCTGCTGACTTCGAGACGGTCGAGCGAATCGCCCGCGGCGTTATTGTGACCGATAGCATCCATGAGAACTTCCTCTGCCAATCCATTGAGGCGGACGTCATGCGTCCGGCAAGCAGCCAGAATCGAATAAAAAGCAGACGCAGAGTATAACCCGGTTGAAGGCGATATCCGGAGTGGTAAAACCGGTGGATGCGGAATTCGCGACCCCGGTGCCGACTCGATGCGGTGGCTTCCCGCTACCGGCTATCGTGCGAACAAACGCGTAATCCTGGCCTGGATGCTCTCCGCCGCCTCGCGTGGGGAGTCGAAGTCCTTCGGTTCCTTGATCGGCCGCCCGACCACGATGTAGTCGGCGCCGTTTCGGAACGCCTCCTCGACATCCACGGTGCGCTTCTGGTCGTCGATGTTCTTCACCGGCCGGATCCCCGGCGTGACGACGGCGAGGCGCGGCCCCAGCGCCTCGCGTAGATACGGCACCTCGATGCCCGAGGAGATCACCCCGTCGCAGCCGACCTCCAGTGCCCGCCGCGCGCGCGACAGGACGACGTCGCGGATGTTGGCCTGGAACCCCAGGTCCTCCATGTCCCCTTGATCGAGACTGGTGAGCACCGTGACCGCGAGTATCTTGAGCCCCCCCTTGTCCTCGGCGGCGGCCCTGAGAATGCCGTCGTTCCCGTGCACGGTGGCGAATGTCGCCCCGGTCCGGCTGAGCGCCCTGACGGCCGAACGCACGGTCTGCGGCACGTCGAAGAACTTCAGGTCGGCGAAGACCTTCTTCCCCTGCCCGGTCAGCCACGCCATGAGTTCGAAGTAGCCGCCGGACATGAACAGTTCCAGTCCGATCTTGTAGAAGGCGACGCTGTCGCCAAGATGCTCGACCAGCCGCCTCGCCTGGTCGGTTCCGGGCACGTCGAGGGCGAAGATCAGGCGCTCGTCCGAAGGGATGTCCTTCGTCGACAGGTAGTTCGCTTCCGCAGGGTCGCTGCTCATAGGGGGTCTCCGGGGAAACGATCGGGCATCGTGACCGTGATGGGGATCGAATTCGTGCAGGCCGCCGCCTCGCATTATCCGCCATGCCTCGTCGAACGACTACGGCGAAAAACGGTCGAACGCGCCATACGCGCTTTGACCTACCGATGCACCGTCGATATGTCTTGATGCATGAGGACAACCGTGAGAATACGGGACGATCTCCTTCGGCGCGCGAGAAAACGCGCGGCGGATGAGGGTCGCAGCTTGACATCCCTTATCGAGGACGCCCTGACGCTGGTCATGGCCACACCGAAATCCGACCAACTCGAGAAGATCGACCTGCCGATATCGAACGCGTCCGGCGGTGTATTGCCAGGCATCGATCTCAACCGTTCGGCGGACATGGAAGAGATCATGAACGGGCGGTGATCCTTCCCGATGTCAACATCCTCCTGCATGCCTTCCGTGCCGATTCCCAGGACCACGCAATCTGCCGCGCAGGCCTCGACGGTGTCGTCAACGGAGACTCGCACTACGCCATGGCGCCACAGGTATCGAGCGGTACCATCCGCATCGCTACCCACCCAAGGGTCTTCGCGGAACCGAGCGGACTGGATGAGGTCATCGGGTTTTGCGATATGCCGCTTGCTTGTCGAGAAGGATGTCATCCCATCCACGTTACCGTCTTCTCCCTTCGATTGCCTTCGGGGCCTGGATGCCCAGGACGAAATCCCGGCATCGTTGCGGGCCGATCCAGATCGTTCGAGGCC
>JAJDOJ010000240.1 GCA_022340215.1 Gammaproteobacteria bacterium | reverse complement strand
ATGTCATTTGACAGAAATCGCCTAAGACATCAAAGGCCCAAAACGAAAGAGGGACCCACCAGCAAGCCGTCCGACAAAGGTGTTGCTGACTGTCGGGCTTCGTTTGCACGATCATGAAGTTAGGCATGGAAGCAGCGCGGATCAATCGACGGACACCCCGCCGTAGGCAATACCGGCAAGGTGGGCCATGTCGCGTTTCCAGGTCGTCAGGTCATCGACGGAGAATCGATCGAGATGCCGATGCCCGCAGGCACGCGCCATCACCTGCATGATCTCGGTAGCGGCGCGGAAAAATCGGTTCAACCGTTCCGACGCCTGATCGACAACGAGGCGTTGCCTGAGGTGCAGCTTCTGGGTAGCTATCCCGACCGGACAGTTGTTGGTGTGGCACGCACGCATCCCCATGCAGCCGATCGCCTGGATCGCCGCGTTGGAGACGGCGATGGCGTCGGCCCCCAGTGCCAGCGCCTTGACGTAGTCCGCCGGCAGGCGCAGTCCGCCGGTAATCACGAGGGTCACATCGCGACACCCCTTGCTGTCGAGATAGCGCCTTGTGCGTGCCAGCGCGGGGATCGTCGGCACGGAGATATTGTCCCGGAACAACAGGGGCGCGGCACCCGTGCCACCGCCGCGGCCGTCGAGAATAATGTAGTCGACACCGATCTGCAGCGCCGCCTCGATATCGCGTTCGATGTGCTGCGCGGACAGCTTCACGCCTACCGGGATCCCCCCGGTCCGTTCGCGCACCTTCTCTGCGAAGTCCCGATAATCGTCCACATGCTCCCAGTCGGGGAAACGCGACGGCGATACGGCAGCCTCCCCCTCACGGAGTCCACGCACCTCGGCGATCCTGCCCTTGACCTTGGAGCCGGGGAGATGACCTCCCGTGCCCGTCTTGGCACCCTGGCCGCACTTGAAGTGAAAGGCCTGTACCCGATCCAGCTTGTCCATGGAGAAGCCGAAACGCGCGGAAGCCAGCTCGTAGAAATATCGCGAATTGCTCGCCTGCTCTTCCGGCAGCATGCCGCCCTCGCCCGAGCAGATACCGGTCCCGGCCAGCTCCGCGCCGCTGGCCAGCGCGACCTTGGCCTCTTCGGACAGCGCGCCAAAACTCATGTCGGAAACTAGCAGCGGTATCCGCAGTCGCAGCGGTTTCGCGGCGTTCGGCCCGATCACGACATCGGTTCCGACCGGTTCCTCGTCCAGCAGCGGCACCCTGTGCAGTTGCGCCGTGAGCAGTTGGATGTCCTCCCACCGCGGTAAGCGGTCGCGCGGCACCCCCATCGCGGCGACACGCCCGTGGTGACCGACTTCGGAAAGACCGTGTTCGGCAAGATGCTGTATGTATTTGTAGTGCGGTTCTTCCGGGCCCCCATGAAAATCCTGGTACAGGCCCTGATAGGCGTCGCGATCGTAGGGCTGCGGGTTCTCGGCCTCCCACGCGGCGATCTCGTCTACGTCGACCCAGACCCCGCCGTCCTCAACCCAGGACTGGAAGCATTTCAGACGCTCACTGGGATTGTAGGAACTGACGCCCGTCCGGTAGCAGTAGTCCCAGCCGTGGACGCCACAGATGAGGTTTTCCCCCTGGATATACCCGTCGCTCATCAGGGCGCCGCGATGCATGCAGCGACCATAGAGAACCGAAGCCTGTTCCCCGTCCTTAAAGCGCACGACGACTAGGTCTACACCGCCCACCAGTGCGTAGACCGGCTCCAGCGGCTCGAGTCTGTCCCAGTCGGCAACGCGGGCCTTGTTCATCGAATATCCTCCAGTGGGTGACGCGACACGACCGGTCCGGCGCTTAATTTATCCGCATTCCAGAACGCACCCTCCGGTAACGCGATCTCCCTCAGGCCCACCGGCTGCGGGTAGGCCGTGATATAAAAATAGGCATCGGGTATGGCGGCGAACCGGAACAGCGCCGCTCGATCACCGCTGCACGCCCAGGGGGTTGCAGTTTTTGATCTTCACCCTGCCCTGCAGCATGTTCCCCTTCGAATACTCGGTAAAAATGCAGGTATTGGCGGCAGGATCATAGTTCTCGACCCAGAGATTATTATCCTTCCACGTCGCGGTGATGTGGTGCTGTCCCTTGGGTACGGTCAGGGACATCACCCCGCCCCACTGCTTCACAAAGATCTGCTGAAAGTGGAACGTGAAAGCCGCCCATCCCACGACAACGATTACCGCGGCGCCGATCGACGCTACGATCCAGTTGTCCAGCTTGATCCCGACGAGAAATATAACGGCGGCGGCGAGTCCGAAGACCAGTCCCCAGTAAAGATAGGTAATCATGATTCAGTGACTGTCCCTTCCGCCGGATTTGTTCCCGAGTTCCCGGAGGCTCGCCATGACCTTGTCCTGTACGTCCCTGGCCCATTGAGGTTGGGGCAGATTCCAGCCGATGATAATGCCGATTGAGATATAGAAAAGCGCGGTGAACATTGATGTCCCTCCAGGACTATGAGAAAACCGTCACCGGATCGCGTCAGAGATAGTCAGGCGACGGTCGCCCAGATGCAGTGGTCATTATATCCCAGGTCACCTTGACTGATCGCCGAACGCGAACCCCGAAGAACGGGAGAGACGAGATCAGGTATCGATGAAAATATGAGGACTTTAGTTTACCCTCCTTGCTGCCATCTGGGTGTTCTTTGTGCCGGAACCGAATGGGGGCGGATCGCGCCCATGCCGCCGACGGGTCATTACGATCGGAAAACGGGAAACGACGCGACGCTCGAGGAACTGTGGGACTCGGATCGACACGTCGAACGGGTGCGTGATTTGGCGGACGGGCACCGCGAGAAATTCGCCCTCTGCCGCAACTGCCCCATCCCGCCCTCGGCTCCTGCGCCGGCGGGGAAACACATCACGATCAGTCAGCGGAACTCCGTCTGATCCCCCCCTCGGGTGGCGATGGCACAACCGTCGGCGGCAGTGACTCGAGATCTATGCCTAAGGCCAGATGACCTGACTTCGCGGAATCTACGTCGAGCCCAGTTTCAGCACCAGTAGCTTGCCGGATCCGCTTCGCTTGATCCGACCTACGGTTTTTCCATGCTTTCAGTGAGTCATGACATTGCGTAGGGTGGAACAAGCGCAGCGGTTCCACCGTCATGGGTGTCTGCGGATCCCAACCGGAAAGTCGGTTGAGAACATGCCGGTGCTCTACCCCTCCACCTGGGCCGGGCCGCCTGCCGGCCTGGGAAGATATGTGGGTCAGGTAAGGCCAGATTTCTGTCAAATGACATACCATCCTGCTTGTCTTTGTCGTCCATCCTCTGTGTTGCGACAACCGTTTCATAGGTCGACGATGCGCCTGTTGTCGCGCCTTGATGACGAACGATCCCGGCGCGGCGCTGTCCCTGCTTTGCTTGGGCACCGGTCTTGGGCTTCCTGCCCAAGCCGTTCACTGCTTCGCAGCTCACCCGGCGCGATCTGGTATGTC